>DAIMKK010000328.1:0-3871 GCA_036721745.1 Pseudolabrys sp.
AAGGCCGGAGGTTCGACTCCTCCCGGGACCGCCAGCAATAACTTTCGCCGACCGGGCTTTTGTCGGTCCCATTTGATGGAGAAAGCCGACCGAGCGGGAATCTATAATTGATTCTTGGTACTTAGATGGAGTGAGAGAACTCCACGTTGTACCGCTCGTTGTACTTTTTCATTCGTTCATTGCCGCTGAGTCACGACATCGATTTGCGAGTTTAATTTGCCTGCTGGTGCACAAAGTGAGAGCCCTGGGCGGGAAGGGAAGTTGGATTCCGATAATGGTAGTTTACGGAACGTCGTCTAATCGTGACCGCGCCGCTTGAATAAGCCGCCAGAACGAGCGGTCGCTCGCCAATCCATACTCTCGTCGCGCTTAGCACAAAAAAGCCCGGTGAGGTCAACGGCAGGACGTTGGCTGTTTTGTCGGTCAGCGCTGAGGTCTCTGTCGATATTGATCAATCCCCCGCGCTGCCGATTTGAGAGCGATTTTCGGTGATTTGAGCAACACGTATCGGTTTTCATCTTCGCTGCGTCAAAATTTATATTCTCGGTGCAGAGCGCAGCAAGTCACGCAAACGTCTTGAAATCCCGTCTTTCAGGTGAGGCGACGAACTCTCATGTCTGGCGCCTATCCCAAGATAGCGATCAGCAACGTCTTTTGACTGAAGCAATTCTTGTCCTGAGCCGGTCAAGGCCACGCGGCCATTCTCGATGACGTAGCCGCGATCAGCGACGGCAAGGCTAAGTTGAGCGTTTTGTTCGGATAACAGAATAGCCAAACCCTGGTCGCGCAGGCTGACGATCAGGTCAAATATTTCGGTCACCAGCCGGGGCGCCAGTCCCAACGAGGGTTCGTCAAGCATCAGCAATTTCGGGCGCGTCATCAGCCCGCGCCCGATCGCAAGCATTTGTTGCTGACCTCCGGACAAATTTCCGGCGACTTCCGACATGCGCTCGCGCAGCACCGGAAAGCGCGTTGCGACCTCGGCGCGCTGCGCGTCCGCTTCATCCGAGCGGCGCCGGTGAATATAGGCCCCCAATTCAAGATTTTCGCTTACGCTGAGCCCGGAGAAAATCTGCCGACCTTCCGGCACATGCACGATGCCAAGGCGCATTCGGGTCGCAGTCGGCGCGGCTTCGATCCGCTCGCTGTTGAACGTGATGGTTCCGGCGCGAGACGGCGTCAGTCCAGAAATGGTCTTGAGTAGTGTCGACTTGCCGGCGCCATTGGCCCCGATCAGAGTGACAATTTCGCGCGGCCGAACGGTCAGGTCGATGTCGTGAATGACATCCATACCGCCGTAGCCTGCCGACAAAGTTTGCAGTTCGAGCGTCATGGGCTCTGCCCTTCGGGCCGGCTCAGATAGGCCTCGATAACCTTTGGATTCCGCTGAATGTCCTGCGGCGCGCCCGACGCAATGAGCCGGCCGGCATCAAGGACGAAGACCAGATCGGCGACGCCCATGACCAGCGACATATTGTGCTCGACCACGATGATGCTCGTTCCCGCATCGCAGATCGCGCGCAAAAAGACCGCCAGCTCCGCCGTCTCGCGATCGTTCAAGCCGGCCGCCGGCTCATCGAGCAGCAGTAATTTTGGATTGGCCATCAGCGCGCGTACCACCTCGATCAGCTTTTGCGCGCCGATCGGCAGGTCGGTGGCGGCGACGTCGCGCGACTGTCCCAGCCCGATCATATCGAGGAGCTCGTCGGCCTTGTCGATCAGGCTCTTTTCTTCGCGTCGAGCGGCACGGCTCCAAAGCATTTGCGAAACCATGGGCGTGCGGACGTGCAAATGCGCGCCGGCCAGGATGTTTTCCATGGTCGTCATGCCCGGAAACACGCGTGCGGTCTGAAAGGTGCGGATGACGCCGAGCGCGGCGATCTGGTGACTGGCCAAGCCCGCCACGTTCTTGCCGAAAAAGTTCACCTCGCCTGACGACGGCACGTAAAGGTTCGTCGCGACGTTGAACAAAGTGGTCTTGCCAGCGCCATTCGGCCCGATCAGCGCGGACACGCTGCCGGAGGGGGCGGTCAGGCTCACATTGTCGACTGCCAGCACACCGCCGAATATTTTCGAAACCGAACGACATTCGAGCGCGGGCGCAGTCATGATCCCGCCCTCGCATAGGCGATTGCGGTCCCACGGAACGGAATCTTGTTCAGCCAAAGCACCAGCCGGCCAAACAGGCCTTCGGGCATGAACAGGAAGATGATCACGAGCAGTGCACCTTCGACGGCGGTCTTGAATACCGCCAGATCTTGCACCACTGTCGGCAACAGCGTCAGCGCCAGCGATCCGAATAGCCCTCCGATCAGAGTGCCTTCGCCACCCAATACCAGCATGGCTATCATCTCGAACGAGCGCGTCGTCTCGACCATCTCCGGCGACAAGAAATGAAAGCTGAAGGCGTAGAGGCTGCCGGATAGCGACGCCAATGCCGCGGAGATGCAAAGCGCGACGATCTTGACGCGACTTACATTCACGCCCAGCGCCGCCGCGGCCAACTGATCCGAACGCACGGCCTTTAGTGCACGCCCAAAGCCGAGGCGCATTCCTCCTTCGAGCGCCACTACCAGCATCGCGGCAAGCGCCAGCGCCAGATAGTACATGCGCGCCGGCGTATCGAAGGAAAAGCCAGCAACCTCGAAGGCAGGCACTCCGACCAGGCCGGACGGGCCGCCGGTCAGATCGACGAGGCCGACCGCAAGCGAGTCAACCAGAAGGCCGAAGGTCAGCGTGGCCAACGCCAGGTAGTGACCGCGCAAACGGCCGGTCGCCAGCGCCAGCAGCAAAGCGCACAGCACGCTGAGGATGAGTGCGGCAATGACGGCCGCAGCCGGTGGCCATCCGTAGGATGTAGCCAGAATTGCCGCGCAATAGCCGCCGACCGCCATGAAGCCGGCATGACCGAGACTGACTTGGCCGGCATAGCCCATGAGCACATCGAGCCCGAGCACGGCGATGTACAGGATCAAGGCAATCACCAGCGACTGGAGCAGGCCGTTCGGCATCGGCAATGCCGGAAGGATTGCAAGCACCACAAGCAGGATGACGGCGAAAGCTAATTGGCGACGGCCCGGCAACCGGACTACGGCGCGATGGATGCGGCCCTCGTCGCGGACATCGCTCCTGCGCGGTGGACCGCTCGGGAACAGACCGGCCGGCCGCAATACCAGAACGGCGAGCAACAGCGCCAGCGCTAGCGTATTGGCGAACAACGATGACACATAATAAGCGGCGAACTGTTCCGCGACGCCGAGCAGAATGCCGCCAACAATCGAGCCGGCAAAACTTCCCATCCCGCCGATTGCAACGGCAATGAAGCCGGAGATCGTGAAAAATTGTCCGCTATCGAACTGCAGCGACATGACCGGCGCGACCAGGACACCGCCGACCGATCCGATCATCGCAGCCAGCCCAAAGCTCAGCAGCATCATCGCGCGCAGGTCGATCCCCATGAGCCGCGCCGCGGCGGGATTTTCCGCGCAGGCACGCAGCGCGCAGCCCAGTGTGGTCTTCTGCAGCAGCAACCACAGTCCGACAATGATAACGGCCGATACGCTGGCGAGCCAAATGCCCTGCGATGGAATCCGCAAGCCGACGATGACGAGTGGTGCCTCGCCGGAGAATGGCGGCAGCGCGTAGGGTTGATTACCCCAAACGACCAGCGTGATTCCGATAAAAAACGTCAACAGCCCCGCGGTCAGAACAAGCGAGCTGCTGCTGGGCAGCCGCGACACCGCAGGCACGAAAGTGAATGCGCCCACCAGCAGGCTGAAGGCGGTTGCGCAGACGACCGCCGCGACTGCGGCTGGCAAGATCGGCCAACCGAAACTCACCTGAAAATAATACATGCCCATCGCGCCAAGGA
>DAIMKK010000329.1:0-3854 GCA_036721745.1 Pseudolabrys sp.
GAGGGCTTCATCTCCGAGGGCCTGCAGCCGTCCGAACTCGGCTGGGGCACGCATGAGAAGTGGATGCCGAAGAATGGCTACCGGCATAAGGCCGGCTGCCAGGCGGCGATCTATCTGACCCAGCCCGGCGCCAACACCCGCGTGCGGTCGTGGACGCCGACCGCGCAAGCGCAATACGGCTTCCTGGTCACTCACAACGAGTCGATCTCGATCGCCGACTATTTCACGCTGCGGCAAGGCCGCAAGACCGTCTACCGGCCGACCTGCCACTACGCCTATCACCCCTGCAACGACGCGGTACTCTCGCTGCACGAGATGTTCGGCCAGGCCGGCAAGAAGCAGAAAGACATCCACATCCTCGACGAACACGAGATCGCCGACGGCATCGACGAACTGGGCGTCCTGCTCTACGGCCACAACAAGAACGCCTATTGGTACGGCTCTCAGCTCTCGATCGACGAAACCCGCGAGGTCGCGCCCTATCAGAACGCCACCGGCCTACAGGTGACCTCCGCTGTGCTGGCCGGCATGGTGTGGGCGCTGGAGAACCCGAAGGCCGGCATTGTCGAAGCCGACGAGATGGATTACCGGCGCTGCCTCGAGGTGCAGATGCCCTATCTCGGTCCGGTGATCGGCGCCTACACCGACTGGACGCCGCTCGCCGGCCGGCCCGGATTGTTCCCGGAAGAGATCGACAAACGCGACCCCTGGCAGTTCAAGAACGTGCTGGTGCGCTGAACCATCCGGCGCCTCGCTCGGCGCACACGCGACACACAAAAACCAAAATGAAGCGCGCGTTCATCAGCAGTGGATGCGCGCGCTTCGCGCGCGATAAATTGTTGACTCTCATCACCAATGGATTATTCCGGTCGTTGCCCTTTTTCGCACGTGCCTGTGGCCGTGTGTCGATCGGTGGGCATCCGGACAAGAGGCCGGACAGCCGCCTAAGAAAACGATCTCGTTTTCTTGCTCATGCGATCGGCAGCCGGAGGCGAAACCGGCGATCCCCGCGCTCAACGGGGTACGCGGCTTAAAGCAACGACGGATCGGGCTTTTTTGGGTTGCCGGCGAGTATGCCGGATGTCCGAAGAGGCTTGTCCTTCTTGCCGGGCGCGGAGCGGGGGCTTCCCCAATCCAGACCATGGCAGCAGACGGCTGCAAGTTGCGGGTCACGGCGGCGTATCTCGCTGTCACGCGAATCATGCAGCCATTGGCGCTTTGACTGAGGGAATACATGAGCAATGACAGATCGCATCCGCGAGTTCCTTAAGAACCGCAAAGAGGAAGGGCCCTGCTTGGTGCTCGACCTCGACATCGTGCGCGACAACTACAGTGCCTTCGCCAGGACCTTGCCCGACACCAAGGTTTATTACGCCGTCAAGGCCAATCCGCATCCGGAGATCCTGAGCCTGCTGGCGAGGCTCGGCTCATCCTTCGACGTCGCTTCGGTGCCGGAAACGTTAGCCGTGCTCGCCACCGGCTGCACGCCGGAACGCATCTCCTACGGCAACACGATCAAGAAAGAGAGCGAGATCGCCGCCGCCTTCAAGCTCGGCGTCACGCTGTTCGCGGTGGACTGCGACGCGGAGGTGGACAAGATTGCCCGAGCCGCCCCCGGCGCCCGCGTGATCTGCCGCATCCACTGCGACGGCACCGGTGCCGAATGGCCGCTGTCGCGCAAATTCGGCTGTGAGCCGGAATTCGCCGCCGACATCCTCGAACGTGCCCATAAGCAGGGCCTGGTCGCGCACGGCCTTTCGTTCCATGTCGGCTCGCAGCAGCACAATGTGGAAGCCTGGGACCGCGCGCTAGCCTCGACCGCGGTG
The DNA here is from genome assembly GCA_036721745.1 of Pseudolabrys sp. Lineage (GTDB taxonomy): Bacteria > Pseudomonadota > Alphaproteobacteria > Rhizobiales > Xanthobacteraceae > Pseudolabrys. Next base: position 1,827 of record DAIMKK010000329.1, read on the forward strand.
GTGTTCCGCAGCTGCGCCGAGCGCGGCATTACGCTTTCCACTGTCAATCTCGGCGGCGGTTTCCCGGCGAAATACGTGCGCAAAACACCGAAGCTGGAATCTTACGGCAAGGCGATCTTCCGCGCGCTGCGCCGCCATTTCGGCAACCGCATCCCGGAAACGATCATCGAGCCCGGCCGCGGCATGGTCGGCAATGCCGGCGTGATCGAGGCTGAGGTAGTGCTAATCGCTAAACGCAGCCCGGAGGATGACACCCGCTGGGTCTATCTCGACATCGGCAAATTCCATGGGCTGGCGGAGACAATCGGCGAATCGATTCGTTATCCGATCCGCACCCGCCGTGACCGCGACGAGACCGGACCCTGCATCGTGGCCGGTCCCACCTGCGACTCGGTCGACGTGCTGTACGAGAAGACACCCTACCCGCTGCCGGTCACACTCGCCATTGGCGACAAGGTGCTGATCGAGGCGACCGGCGCCTATACCTCGACCTACTCCTCGGTCGGCTTCAACGGCTACCCGCCGCTCAAGTCCTACGTGATCGCGCCGACTGAGACCGCGCTCGCCGCTTAAGGTGGCTGCGGCCGGTCACTGAAAATCCAACGGGCGGCCTGGCAGGCCGCCCGTTTTGTTTGCGCGCTATTTCGGCGGCTCCGGCGGTTTCTCGCCCGGTTTCGGTGGCGGCCGCTTCGGCGCCCCAACCGCCGCCGGCTGCTTGGGCGGTGGTGGTGCATGCGCGGCCGGCGGGGGCGGCGGTGGTGGCGCGTGCACGACCGGTGGAGGCGGAGGCGGTGGTGCGTGTACGACCGGCGGCGGGGGTGGCGGTGGCGACGGTGCATGCACGATGGGCGGCGGAGCATGCACGACCGGCGGTGGAGGTGGAGGTGGCGGCGACGGATGGACAATCTTCGGCTGCGGTGGCGGCCCGCCGGCGCCAGCAGGAGGTCCACCGGTGCCCGCCGGCGGATGCACCTCGCGGCGCTCCTCGCGCTTTTCCAGCGGCTTTACTTGAACCGGCGCGGTCGGGGTGACCACCGGCGCTTGGCCGCCGGGCTGCTGGATCGCCGGCGCCCCAATGCGCGGCGGCGTGCCCGTTGGCCCGTTCTGTTGTTGTTGCTGCTGCTGTTGCGGCTGCGGACCTCCGGTGCCTTGCACCGCGCGCAACGGATGGCTGCCAAGTTGTCCGTGTTCACCCTTGCCGAGCGCCTTCGGCGCAGCCGTCGAGGTGGTCGCCTGGATCGTCGTGGTGGTGGGCTGCACAGTAATCGGCGCAATACGCCTGACCGCGCCCTTGGTGCGCAGGTCGTCCCTGTGTACCGTCAACGCGCCCTGCACACCCGAGGTGGTGCCGAACACGCGCGGGCGCACATCGTAGGCGTGCAGCGGCACATGTGTGCGGCTGGCGATGAAACCGGGAGCGAGGCCCGGATTGACCCAGAGCCGCTGGCCTTCCACGTGCACCGGGCGGTTGATCAGGCGGGTCTCGCGCAAAATGAACATTCGGCGGTCCCGCGGCACGAAGTGGGTGCGCACGCGCGGCTCGGCGATATAGCGCAGCGGCACGAACATCCAATAATTCGGCTGCTCGTCGTAAGTGTCCACCAGGTCGTCCGGCGGCAGCGGCGCCCAGCCGACATTGTCGCCGCCGTAGCGCCAGTCGACCCAGGCCGGCGCCCATTCGTCGCCCGGCACCCAGAACCAGCCGAGGCTGCGGTCCACGGCCCAGCGGCCGTAGTGATAGACCACCCAGCCCCAATCGTCCTCGCTCTCGTCGGAGACCCAGTACCAGCCCCAGTCGTCGGTAAAGACCCAACGGCCGTATTCATAGGGCCGCCAATCCGGCGGCACCCCGTCCGGCACCCAGACTTCGCCGTAACGTGGGTGGCGGACCCAATGGCCGTAGGCATCGAGCGCTGCCGTCATGTCTTCGGACGACTGCGCGATCGCCGGGGTGATCGAACCGGCCACAATCGGCACCGAAACGGCTGTAACAGCGAGCGCAAGTCCGGTCGCCGCGCCGAGCAGGAG
>DAIMKK010000330.1:0-1324 GCA_036721745.1 Pseudolabrys sp.
CGGCGGCAGGTTTAATTGCGGGCAGCTTAGAGACCGCTAAGAAAGCCAAGCAATTGCTTGTGACGGTGGAGGCGCTCTCTCTGGATCCAGTGTCCGGCGCCTTCAAGGATATGGCAACCGCGCAATGCCGGCAGCGTATTGGCAAAATTTGCGATCTGTGCTTGCGAATTCGGAAATTTGAGAACGTCGTCGCGCGCACCCGCGATGAACATGGACGGTTGACGGAAATAGTGAACATGCACAGCAATGACGGGCCACCGACGGTCCCGAGCTTGGCAAATTAGGTCAGCCCAGCTGACTATCTTTTGGCATTGCGGTTTCACATTTCTCGTTTAGAACGGGCTCGGAGGCGCCCCGGCAACCAACCGTCAATGGTTTTGGCCGAGGATTGGGCTTCCAAAGGGTCTGGCAATGCTGATTCGCAGCCAAATGTACGGAGTTCACGGGAAAGCGGCCATGGCCGCCGGTCCCGAAGCGATTCCGGCTGCGTCGGTGTCCACCCTGCTTCTTGGCGGGCTTCTGCTTCTTATCTGCCCCTGAGGGCCGGCTGGGCGGTTTGCGCCTGGGCACTCAGGGGTTGCGTGAGATCACCAGAGCCCTTCAGCGCGCGACAGCAGCGCACCACCTACAAGGAATTTTCCGATGACCACCGTGAACAAGTCCGACAAGGACCGCGTCGTTATATTCGACACCACCTTGCGCGACGGCGAACAATGCCCGGGCGCCACCATGACCTTCGAGGAGAAGCTCGAGATCGCCGAGATGCTCGACGATATGGGCGTCGATATTATCGAAGCCGGCTTCCCGATCACCTCCGAAGGCGATTTTCAGGCGGTCAGCGAGATCGCCCGGCGTTCCAAGAACGCCGTGATCGCCGGCCTGTCGCGCGCGCATCCCAAAGATATCGACCGCTGTGCCGAAGCTGTGAAGTTCGCAAAGCGTGGCCGCGTCCATACCGTGATAGCGACCTCGCCGCTGCACATGCGGGTGAAACTCAACATGACGCCGGAGCAGGTGCTGGAGCTCTCGATCGCCAACGTCACCCGCGCCCGCAATCACATCGACGACGTCGAATGGTCGGCCGAGGACGGCACCCGCAGCGACATGGAGTTCCTGTGCCGGATCGTCGAAGCCGTGATCAAGGCCGGTGCTACCACGGTCAATATTCCCGATACGGTCGGCTATACCGTGCCGGAAGAATATACCCACTTCATGCGCACCCTGATCGAACGGGTGCCGAACTCCGACAAGGCGGTATTCTCGGTGCACTGCCATAACGATCTCGGCATGGCGGTGGCCAACTCGCTGGCGGGCCTCGCCGGCG
>DAIMKK010000330.1:1334-2439 GCA_036721745.1 Pseudolabrys sp.
GCATAGGCGAGCGCGCAGGCAATGCCGCGCTCGAGGAAGTCGTGATGGCGATCAATGTGCGAAACGACAAGTTTCCGTACTGGAACAAGATCGACACCACCATGCTGACGCGGGCGTCGAAACTGGTTTCGGCGGCGACGTCGTTCCCGGTGCAGTACAACAAGGCGATCGTGGGCCGCAATGCGTTCGCCCATGAAAGCGGCATCCATCAGGACGGCGTCCTCAAGGATGCATCGACCTATGAGATCATGCGCCCGGAAATGATCGGCCTGAAACAATCGTCGCTGGTGCTGGGCAAGCATTCGGGGCGTCATGCCTTCGTGCACAAGCTGGAGGAGATGGGCTACAAGCTCGGCGCCAACCAGCTGGAAGACGCGTTCGTGCGGATGAAGGCGCTCGCCGACCGCAAGAAGGACATCTACGACGAGGACATCGAGGCGCTGGTCGATCAGGAAATCGCCAACGCGCATGACCGCATCAAGCTGGCGTCGCTCACCGTGATCGCGGGCACCCACGGTCCGCAGCGCGCCACCATGAAGCTCAATATCGACGGCCAGATCAAAATCGAGGAAGCCGAAGGCAACGGGCCGGTCGATGCCGTCTTCAACTGCATCAAGTTGCTGGTGCCGCACGAGGCCAAGCTGGAGCTCTATCAGGTTCACGCCGTCACCGAGGGCACCGACGCGCAAGCCGAGGTGTCGGTGCGGCTCGCCCATGAGGGCCGGTCGATGACATCGAAGGCGTCCGATCCGGATACGCTGGTGGCCTCGGCCAAAGCCTATCTCGGGGCGCTCAACAAGATCGTGATGAAGCGCCAGCGCGACATGCCGGCGGTGGCGGCGAGCTGATTGCTTCAAAACGACGCAAGTCCCAGCATCACTGGAGATAGCGCGGCGTTCTACGCCGCGTTTTTGCGTTGCAACATTGCTTTCCGGCGCCCCCTGCGAACGGGCAATGGCATTTCGGCCGCCTTCTCTGTATTGGTGCCGCTGGAATAAGGACATCGGGGCTGCGCCGCTGGCGCACGCTCCGCAAAAATCACGCGGGAGGAAACATGCGTAAATTGATCTTGGCTGCTGCATCGGTGGCGGCATGGGCTCTGGCG
>DAIMKK010000330.1:2449-3802 GCA_036721745.1 Pseudolabrys sp.
GGATTGCTTCGTCGCTAGCGCTCCTCGCAATGACGGATTGGCTACTTGGTTTTTGCGTTGCAGCAATGCTTTCCGGCCACCATGCTAACGGGCAATGGCATTTGCACCGGCTTCTCTATATTGGTGCCACGCATGCAAGGCTGGGAGCAGCGCAAGCCACGCGCTTCGCCAGAAATCATGCGGGAGGAACCATGCGCAAGTTGATCCTGGCTGCGGTATCGATCGCGGCGCTGGCTCTGGCTGGACCGGCATCAGCGCAGTCGCCGATCGTCATCAAGTTCAGCCACGTGGTGGCTTCGAACACGCCGAAGGGCGCGGCCACCGAAAAGTTCAAGGAACTCGCGGAGAAATACACCGACGGCAAGGTCAAGGTCGAAATCTATCCGAATTCGACGCTCTACAAGGACAAGGAAGAACTGGAGGCGCTGCAGCTCGGCGCGGTGCAGATGCTGGCGCCCTCGAATTCCAAGTTCGGCCCGATCGGCGTCCGGGAGTTCGAGGTGTTCGATCTTCCCTACATCCTGCCCGACCTCGCCACCTTGCGTAAAGTCACCGACGGACCGCTCGGCGCCAAGCTGCTCAAGCTGCTGGAGCCGAAGGGCATGACCGGTCTTGCTTACTGGGACAACGGCTTCAAGGAGATGACCGCCAACAAGAAGCTGGTCACGCCCGACGATTACAAGAGCCTTAAATTCCGCATCCAGTCGTCGAAGGTTCTTGAGGCGCAATTCCGCTCACTGGGTTCGATCCCGCAGGTCATGGCGTTCGGCGAGGTCTATCAGGCGCTGCAGACCGGCGTGGTCGATGGTCAGGAAAACACCTGGTCGAACATCTACACCCAGAAAATGCACGAGGTGCAGAAGTACGCAACCGTCACCAATCACGGCTACATTGGCTATGTCGTGGTCACCAACAAGAAATTCTGGGACGGCCTTCCCCCTGATATTCGCACCCAGCTCGAGAAAGCCATGAAAGAAGCCACTGTTTTCGGCAACGGGCAGTCGGCGAAGGAAAACGAAGACGCGCTTGCGGAGATCAAGAAATCCGGCAAGACCGAAATCGTGACGCTGACGCCGGCGCAGGATGCCGCCATGCGCAAGGCGATGGAGCCGGTTTACAAGGATGTCGCAAGCCGGGTCGGTCAACCCTTGATCGATGAATTCATCAAGGTAACCGGCGGAGCAAGCCACTAACGCAAATGCCGGCGAGCTCTCGCGGCGTTGCCGCGGGAGCTCGTTTTTAATTTGGACGGCGCTGTCTTGTGGGGAACGACTAGCGCATCTTTAGAAAATTGGCGACGCGCCCGGGGGTTCACTACGGCGCACGGGGGGAGAGATGCTACGTATTCTTGAT
>DAIMKK010000331.1:0-3788 GCA_036721745.1 Pseudolabrys sp.
CCTCATGCTCAGAAAACTCTGTAATCAATGCTGAAGTCTCCGGACGGACTCTTAGGCTTCTGGTGCGGAAGCAGACCGCGCAGAGCGAATTCGATCCCTTCGGCATCGGAGTTGAAACGGGTGTAGCGCAGTTCCAGCGCATGCCGGCGCGCGAGCGATTTGAGATCGTCCGGCAACGTATCCTCCGACGGCATCATCGCGCCGTCGACCAGGACCGGAATCACGGGAATGTCGCGCGTGAGCGCCGCGGCTAATTCGATACGAACATAGTCATGCGTGCTGTCGAGCCTGCGCTGGCCTTTGTCATCATGGGCGTCGAACCAATTGGTGCCGATGATGGCCAGCACCACGTCGCATTGCGAGACTTGGATGTCGAGCTGTTTGACGAAGTCGAAACCGGGCTTCATCGCGTCGACGTCCATGAAGACGGCGTCCGGGCCAAACGTCCTGCGAAGGTGATCGGATAGTCGCCCGGCTAATCCGCGCGTATCGTCGCGCCGGTAATTGATAAATATGCCAGCCATGCGCCGCTATCCCCCCACAGCCGCCAGATTCATAGCACCGGCGCGAGCGTGGGGAAACAGCAAGTGCGGACGGCCGATTACGCGATCGGCGCGCGCTTTAATACCTTGGCGTGCCCGGCACGAAGGCGTCAAAGGCCGCCCAGAACTGGCCGCGATAGTGATCCTGCTCCTGCAGGATTTCATGCTTGCTGCCGGCCAGGATGAGATGACGGCCGGCCAGAAGCTTCGTCCCGAATGTCTCGATCGCCGGGGTCGAGACCACTTCGTCGCGGCCGGCCGCGACCAGCAAAATCGGCTGGCGGATGTGGCCGGCGTAACCGGGCGCGGCAAACCGCTTCATCAGGCGCAGCGCGGCATCGGCCCAGGCGACCGTCGGTGCGCCGATGCCGAGTTCGGGCGCTTCTTCCAACACCGCCATGTTGCGCGCGTAGCGCACCGGATCGGAGGTGAGCACATTGCCGACAAAATCCTCGGCGCCGATCGGCCCGCCGTCGCCGGTCGGCACATAGCCGGAGCCGCGGCCCAGAAAACGCATGAAGCGCGCCAGCGGCCCCGCCACGGAAGTAAGCCGGCTTGACCGCAACGCGATCATCGGCGCGGAGAGCACCATGCGTTCGAACCAGCGGCTGCCGTCATGGCAGGCGCGGATGCCGATCGCGCCGCCCATGGAATGCCCGAGCGCGAAAATCGGCGGCGGGCAATCGGGCAACACCACCTGCTCCATGATGGCTGCAAGATCGGTGGCGTATTCTGAAAAATTCCGCACGTGACCTTTAAGGTGGTCGGAGAGCGCGCGGTCGGATAGGCCCTGCCCGCGCCAATCGAACGTCGCCACGGCGAACCCGCGCGCGCGCAGATCGCGCACCGTCTCGAAATATTTTTCGATGTATTCGGCGCGGCCTTGCAACACGACGACCGTGCCTTTGCGCCCGGCCGGCGGCGCCCAGCGCGCAAAGCGCAAGGCGACTCCGTCGGGAGTTTTGATGCTGCCGGCCACGAAATCGTCGGGCACCGGATTGGCGGGAATGGAAACAAGTTTCATGTTGCCGGGATTGTGCCGGTGCGGGGTGGCTTGGCGCCTTATAGTGCATGATCCCGAAAAGTGGGAACCGGTTTTCGGAAATGATCATGCATCAACAAGGAGCACGCAGAGTAGGCTCAATTGCGCCCGGCCGCCCGCCAGAAAATCACAAGAATTCAATGGTTTAGTAGGCGGTGTGCCGGCCTCTTGCGAGCCCCAAATTACGTTCCCATATCAATTTCGCGCAGGCCATTCCGTCTGCGCTCGGGTTTCGGTTCGGCCATATGGCGGACCGCCCGCATGTCGCTCAACTCAAGGAGGATATGCTATGCGTACGTTTGATCTTGCTCCCCTTTACCGTTCCACTGTCGGATTTGACCGGCTGTTTTCGATGCTGGACGGATTCGAATCCGTCCCGGGCTACCCGCCCTACAACATCGAGCGCACCGGCGAGAATGATTACCGCGTCACCGTCGCGGTCGCCGGCTTCGGCGAGAACGAGCTTTCGATCGAAGCGAAAGAGAACACGCTGACGATCAAGGGCTCCAAGCAGGTAAAGGAAGAGCAGAACGGCGAGGTGCTCTATCAGGGCATCGCCGCGCGCGCCTTCGAGCGCGTCTTCCAGCTTGCCGACCACGTCCAGGTCAAGAGCGCGAGTATCGAGAACGGATTGCTGCACGTCGATCTCGTGCGCGAAATTCCCGAGGCCAAGAAGCCGCGCCAGATCCCGATCGGCAATGGCCAATCCTTGGGCAATGGCAAACCGCAGGTGGTCGAGACCAAAGCGGCGGCCTAACACCACGGCTTCAATCGCAAACGGCAGCGCCCCGGACCCCCGGGGCGCTTTCGTTTTGGAGGCTCAAGCCAACCTCGCGCCGGCCAAGCCGGTTGTGGCCGGTCTTTCAAACCGCCCGCCCCCGCCAGAAACCGGTCAATTGTCTGAATTTTCGGCATCATAGCCGGATACCCGCGTTCCGAGGCATTTTCCGGCCCCAGCGATTAAACGATTAACCTGCCTCGTAATCCGGCAAATCGCGAACGGCGCAACGGCATTGCGCCCGCGACCGCCGCGTGGTCCTCTTCTTGCTTGGGAAGAAGGCGCCGCCGCAACAAAGCGAAAGGTCCGACCAAATCCGGCGTGGACCAGCCTTGTGTGACGGGGCAAAATTTGGCATGGTCTATTAGGACAGCAATGCTGTCCTAATAACTGGCGGCCAGGATGCCGGCCTTTGAAGGCGGGGCTGACATCGGTGGCGCCCAACGGGAGCAGCCACAGCGGCGATGAGCCGGGCAAGGTTGTCCTTCTCGAGATCGGTTGCGCGTTGGGCGCGGCGCCTAAAGGGCCCGCGGACAAGGTGGGTACGCCGGAGACTGCGGCCGCCGGCGAGGCAGGATTGAGATGAGCGAGGATAGGAGCAAGACGGGATTGATCGAGCGCGGGATTGCGGCGCATTCCCACGAGGCTGCGCTGTTGCGCGCCGGTAGCGCCGATCCCGGCTCGCCGGCCCCGCATGGCCTGTACGATCCCTCGCTAGACAAGGACGCCTGCGGCGTCGGCTTCATCGCCGACATCAAGGGCCGCAAGTCGCATCTCATCGTCGAGGACGGCTTGCGCATTCTATGCAATCTGGAACATCGCGGCGCGGTCGGCGCCGACCCGCGCATGGGCGACGGCGCCGGCATCCTGGTGCAAATCCCGCACAAGTTTTTTGTGAAGAAAACCGCCGAGCTCGGCTTCAAACTGCCGAAGCCGGGTGAATACGCGGTTGGCTATCTGTTCATGCCGAAGGATCCCAACTGGCGGCAGATCATCCGCGATACCTATGCGGAGGTGATCGCGCGCGAAGGGCTTTCGCTGCTCGGCTGGCGCGAAGTGCCGACCGACAATTCGACGCTCGGGGAATCCGTCAAGCCGACCGAGCCGATGCACCTGCAGGTGTTCATCGGCCGCGGCAAGAAGAAATATTCCGAGGCCGAATTCGAGCGCCGGCTCTACATCCTGCGCAAGTCGATCTCCAGCGCCATCTACACGCGGCGGGAGCGGCGCACGTCCGGCTACTACCCGGTGTCGATCTCGTGCCGCACGGTGATCTACAAGGGCATGTTCCTGGCCGACCAACTCGGCGCCTACTATCCCGACCTGCACGATCCGGACTTCGAGAGCGCGCTCGCGCTGGTGCACCAGCGTTTCTCGACCAATACCTTCCCGACCTGGTCGCTGGCGCATCCGTACCGCTACATCG
>DAIMKK010000332.1:0-498 GCA_036721745.1 Pseudolabrys sp.
TTTGATGCACCGGCGAAGAACGCCGCCGCTGTGCGACGCGTGCTCGCTCAAGTCCGGCGGCAAGGTTATGCGACCGGCGACCGCGAATACCAGCCTACCACGCGTACCCTTGCGGTCCCGATCCTGGTCAATTCCGCGCCGGTGGCGAGCCTCAACATCATGGTGGTGCCAGGCGCGATGCGAATGGAGCAGCTGGTGAAAAGCCTGCTGCCCGCGCTGAGCGCCGCCGCCAGGGCGATCGGCGCAGCACTATCGCAAACGTCGCCGGCCCGCAGCGCGGGCTGAGGAGACGCAAGCAGCCATTCTCGCGCCAGCGGCAGATCCTGGTCGTTTTCTGCCGACGTTAACTGAAGTCTTTGCAGCTGTTGATTATTTCAGCGTTCGCCGCAATGGCTTTATGTCATGTTCCGTCTAGCGGAACGATATTCCGAAATTTCTTGAGACAGCGCGCGTAACCAGCTAGTGGCTCGCGTCATTGCGTTTGACGGGGTGTTCTGA
>DAIMKK010000332.1:508-3778 GCA_036721745.1 Pseudolabrys sp.
CGTGCCACCGGCATCTCAAGCGGAAAGAGATACGCACATGAACAAGATCGTCGATCTGGCGCTCACCGGTTCGAGTAAATCCAAAACAGTCAAAGCCACACGCAAAAAGCCGATTGCGGATTTGCGCGAATGGTTGGAGCGTGTGGAGGACATCGGCGAGTTGACCCGCGTGCGGCAACCGGTGGACCGCGACGAGGAAATGAGCGCGATCTCCTATCTGGTCGCCAAACAGCAGCCATCACCGGCGGTTCTGTTCGAGCGCCCGCGCGGTTTCGACAAGAGCCCGATCGGCGCCAAGATGCTGTGGAATATTCTGGGGCCCAGCGTGAAGCGCGTCGCACTCACGCTCGAGGAGCCGGCCGACACGCCGACCGTCGAATTGATCCGGCGCACCAAGAACAAGCTCAAGCAGCGGCTGCCGCCGCACGAGGTGTCAGCCGCGCAAGCTCCGATCTACCAAAACACCGTCACGGGAAAAAAGATCGACCTGGATCTGCTGCCGATCCCGCGGCACTGGCCGCTCGATGGCGGACGTTATGCTGGCACCGGCGACGCGGTGATTACCCGCGACCCCGACAGCGGTTATCTCAACATCGGCACCTACCGCATGATGCAGCAGGGAAAATCGCAGGTCGGGCTCTATCTCTCGCCTGGCAAGGACGCGCGTCTGCACATAACTCGCGCCTGGCAGCAGGATAAGCCAATCCATGTCGCAGCTGCGTGGGGCATCGATCCCCTGTTCATGCTCGTTGGCTCGCAGACATTTCCCAAGAACGTGTCCGAATACGAATACGCCGGCGGCATCAAAGGCCAACCGATTCCGGTCGTGCGCGGCATGACCACCGATCTGCTGATTCCAGCCAATGCGGAACTGGTGATCGAAGGCATCATCCGCCCCAATTCGGTGAAGTCGGAAGGGCCGTTCGGCGAATTCCCCGGCTACTACGGACGGCCGGAAGCCGGCTGCCCGCTCATCGACGTCACCGCTGTGCACTACCGCTCGCAACCGATCCTGACCAATGCCCTGATGGCGGATTACCCATCCTGCGAACAGAGCGGCTTCTTCTCGGTCATTCGATCGGCCAAGATCTGGGACGATCTCGACAAGCTCGGCATTCCAGGCATCCACGGCGTCTATGCGCATCCGGCGGCGGCCGGCGGCTTCGGCATGACTGTCATCAGCCTTGAACAGCGTTATGCTGGCCATGCCGCGCAGGTGCTGGCGCTAGCGGCCCAGGTCCCCGGCGGCGCCTACTACACCAAATGGATAATCGCTGTCGACGAGGACGTCGATCCGACCGACATGGACCAGGTGATCTGGGCGATGGCGAGCCGGTGCAACCCGATCGACGACATCGACATCCTGCGCAACACCTGGAGCACCTGGCTCGATCCGACCCAGAACCCGCCCGAAAAGCGGCCCTATGGTTCGAAGGCGCTAATCAATGCTTGCAAAGAGCACCGCCACCTTCCGGTCTTTTCCAAACGCACCACACTGCGCAAGAAAATCTACGATCAGGTTGCCGCGCGCTGGACGGAACTTGGCTTGTCGGGCCAGGCTCCGGCCGTGCGGGCGTTCGAAGCCGAAAACAAGGTCACGTATCACGAAGTCGGCGGGTTCGAACCCGGGCGCCAGCCGGGCGAGAAAAAGTCGATGGACAAGGCAGAAAACAAGAAAATCAAAAAGAAGAAACCGTGAGGCCCGGCTCGTTCCGCTCAATCGACCCTCAGAAATGCTCGTAACTAGCTTGCTAGTCCCAACGTTCCGTTGCGCACCGTCCCTATTACGTGGAGAACTTCGATCATGGCTTCCAATATCCATCCAAAAGATATGCGAACATGGATCGCAGAGTTGGAGGAAGCCGGCGAACTTGTTCGTATCGACAAACCGGTCGACCCGCTCACACAGATGGGGTCACTCCTCTACCAATCGCGCGAGAAGGCGCTTTTGTTCGAAAATCTTCCGCATGGCTGGCGCTCGCTCGGCCAGGCGCCGGCCAATACCCGTCATGCGGCCATCGCCTTCGGTACCACCCAGGAAAAGATGGTGCCATTGATCGCCGAGCGCATGGGCAAGTGCATCAAACCCGTGATGGTCAAGGACGGCCCGGTCAAGGAGGTCAAACTTAGCAAGAATGAATTCGACCTGACGCAGCTTCCAGTGCATATCGCCGGCCAACGCGACGGCGGCCCGGTAATCGGCTCGGGCCTTGTGGTGTCCAAGGATCCCGACACCGGGCAGCGCAACGTGAGTTTCCATCGCCTACAGGTCAAGGGTCCCAACAAATCGGGCATTCTGCTTTATCCGCGCCATACCTGGAAGAATTACTTAAAATATCAGGCGCGAAACGAACCGATGCCGGTGGCCATCTTTATCGGTCACTATCCGCTCTATTACGCCGCGGCGGCGACGACAGCGGCCTATGGGCTCGATGAATTTGAGATTGCTGGTGGCTATCTCGGTGAGCCGGTACGTTTGGTGAAGTGCGAGACGATCGATCTCGAAGTCCCGGCCGATGCGGAGATCGTCCTCGAGGGGCACATCCCGCCACATTATCGCGAGGAAGAAGGACCGTTTTCCGAATTTCAGGACTACTACGTGACCGGCACGGGCAAAAACCCGATCGTCGAGTACCAGTACATGACGCGCCGACACGACGCGATCTTCAAGAATCTCCAGAATGGTTCGGAGATGGAAGGTTGCGTCTTCCATAAGGTGCCGATGAGCGCAGCCATCTTCCGGCGCCTCAAGGATGTCGGCGGCGGTCCCATTCTGCATAATGTGATGGTGACACCCGGCGTTTTCGGGCTGGTCATCCAAATGACGCAGCGCGCCTATGGCGAAGCCAAGAACCTGCTGCTGGCGGCGCTGTCCTCCGAATATCAGCATCCGAAAGTCGTCATGGCGGTCGACGCCGATGTCGACATCTTCAATCCGGCCGAGCTGTTGTGGGCGCTGAACACGCGCGTCGATCCGCAAAAAGACGTGACGATCATTTCCGGCACGCATAATCACGCGATGGATGCGAGCTTGACCGAGCTCGGCGCACCGGGAACTCCGCTCTGGCAACGTTTCGGCTCGAAGATGCTGATCGACGCGACGATTCCGCCGCCGGCCGACGCCGAAGCCCGATCAATGTTCGAGCGCATTCGTCCGGTCAACCCGCAGCTGCGGCTGGAAGATTTTGCGGCTGAAAGCTCTCTCCCGCTGGTTCGCGCCTTGTCACCGATGTTCTTTGGATCGAAACTTTTGGGCGAACGATGAATCTG
>DAIMKK010000333.1:0-3776 GCA_036721745.1 Pseudolabrys sp.
TTGCGACGACAGTGATTCAGAACACCCCGTCAAACGCAATGACGCGAGCCACTAGTCGGCATCTGGGCGCAGTTGCAGCGACGCTGGCGCACCGCGCCGGAAGAAGTCGCGGCAATGAGCAAGGGCAAGATTTACGATGGCCTGGCGCTGCCGGCGTTCCTGCGCCCGCAAGGGACGCAAGGGACGGTACTGAGCGCAGATACCGTCTCGAAACATTTCGAAGGCATCCGCGCTGTCATCGACGCGAGCCTGACTGTAAACGCGGGAGAAATCCACGCTTTGATCGGTCCGAACGGCGCCGGCAAAACGACAATGTTCAACCTGATCTCAGGGCTCTACGAGCCGAATGGCGGCACCGTGCGTCTCTATGACCGCGATATCCATGGGTTGACACCGTTTCAGATCTGCAACAAAGGGCTTGCGCGTTCATTCCAGATCACGAACCTATTCCGCGGCCTGTCGATCTACGAAAACTTGCGCTTGTCGCTGCAAGCGCATCATCCGGCCCGCTTCAACGCCTGGAATGACATCGACAGCTACGCGGACGTGCACGCGGAAACTGCCGAGCTGATCCGCTACCTCGGGCTGGAAGGCATCGAGCATATGGAAGCCGGCGAGATGTCCTACGGCGGCCAACGATTGGTCGACTTAGGGATTGCGCTCGGCTGCAAGCCGCAAGTCCTGTTGTTGGACGAGCCGCTCGCGGGGCTCGCTGCCGCGGAACGCGAGCGCGTTTCAAACCTGGTGACGAACGTAGCCGCCAAAATTCCGGTGCTGATTGTCGAGCACGACATCGATCGCGTACTCGGCATTTCGCATCGTGTCACCGTGATGAATCAGGGCGAAGTCCTGATGACCGGCACGCCCGAGCAGGTTCGCACCGATAAGCGCGTGCAGGAAATCTACACCGGGACGGGCACCGCGGACATCGTGCACAGCCGGGGCACCGCGGAGGCGGCGGCCAAAGCCAAGCAGATACTGCGTTTCGAGGGCGTCAATTCCTTCTACGGCAAAAGCCATATTCTCAACGGCGCGTCGCTCGACGTGCGCGAGGGCGAGATTGTCGCATTGGTCGGCCGCAATGGCGCCGGTAAATCCACCCTGCTGAAGACCTTGATCGGACTGATGACGCCGGCTTCCGGCACGATCGAGTATGAGGGGCAAAATATTGCCGGCATGCCGGCGCCGGATATCGCGCGGATGGGAATGGGTTATGTGCCACAGGGACGTCAGCTGTTCGCCGGCATGACGGTGGCGGAAAACCTTGCGCTCGGCCGCCTGGCGCGAGCGACCGACGGTAAAGACGCCATCGTCTGGAGCCAAGAACAGATTTTCCAATTCTTCCCGCGCCTGGCGGAACGAGCCAACGTCGCGGCGGATTATCTGTCGGGTGGCGAACAGCAAATTTTGGCAGTTGCCCGCGCGCTATCGGGCAACGTCAAACTGCTTCTGCTGGACGAACCGTTCGAGGGACTGGCCCCTAATATCGTGCTTGACCTGTTCAAGGTTTTCGACGGGCTGCGCGGGCAAGCCTCCATCCTGATCGTGGAGCATAATTTGGATCTGGTGCTGGCGCTCGCCGACCGCGTGTTCGCGCTCGATCGGGGCGCAATATTCCATGAAGGGCCCGCAGCGGCATTGCTGACGGACCTGGAATATCGCAAGCAGATTCTTTGGCTGTGACAAGCTAGGAGGCGACGATGCAGCTCTTGGCGGCCGCCGTGCTGACTGGCCTTGCGGTGCTTTTCGTTCATCACGCCGAGGCGACAGAGCGGACGATGACCATCGCCGTGTTCACCAAGAACTCGACCAATCCGGCCTACGCGGCCTTCCGCTTTGCCGCCGACCAGATCGCCCGCACCAGCGGCGCGAAGACGGTGCACTACGTGCCGAAGAAGCCGGACGATGTCGACGAGCAGAAGGCCTTCGTCGAACAGGTGCTGAAGGAAAAGCCGGATGTCGTCATCTTCATTCCGGTCGACGACGTCGCCATGATCGACTCGGTGAAGAAGCTCAACGAGGCAAAAATTCCCATCGTGCTCGCCTCCAATCCGCTGCCCGGCAGCTTCGTCACCTATGTCGGCGCCGATGACTACGCGATCGGGTATCGCGAAGCCGTCTATCTGTTCGACAAGATGGGCGGCAAGGGCAAGATCGTCGTGATCGAAGGCACGCCGGCGGCGCCGACCAACCGCGAGCGCCTGCGCGGCTACAAACGCGCCTTTGCGGAATTTCCAGGCATTCAGGTGCTCGCCTCGGCATCGGCAATTATCAGCAGCCCGACGCCAAACGCGTGATGGCGAGGTTCCTGCAGGACCACCCGCAGATCGACGCCGTGCTATCTGCCAATGACGGCATGGCGCTCGGCGCTCTGGAAGCGCTGAAGGAAGCCAACCGCAGCGCGATCGTCATCGGCATCAACGGCATCCTGCCGGCGATCAAGCAGATCGAGACCGGCGCCATGCTCGCAACGGTCGATTTCAACATGTTCAAGATCGGCTGCATGGCGGCCCGCGCCGCCGTCCGCCACCTCAAGCACGAACCGCTGCCGGAAAAGGTCATCCTGCCGGCCGAGGTCATCGACAAGACCAACTACAAGGCCTGGCTGACGCCGGTGGAGCAGCGCACCTGTCCGGAATGGGCTGACCTTGCTAAATAGCGCGTTATGCGCGCGGGCTCCCGTAATCTCATCGTCGTCGGCCAGGGCGCGGCTGGTCTCGCCGCCGCGCTGACGGCCGCAGAAGCCTCGCGTGACAGCGGATCGCAAATTAAGGTCACGATAGTCGACAAGGCCGCGGAATTCGAAGCCGGCGGCAATACGCGCTGCTCGCCATCTAATATGCGCATGGCCGCGCCCGACCGCGTCGAGCCGACTTTCGTGCAAGACATGCTCGCGGCCACCAATTTCCGGGGCAATGAGGCTTATTTCGTGCAGCTTGCGAAGGAAGCTCCGGCGGCAGTCAAGTGGCTCGCGTCGCATGGCATCGAATTCATTCAGCCGCTCTATTATCTGGCGAAAGGTCCGCCTCGCATCCAGCCGGTCGGCGGCGGCCCGGTCCTCATCAATGAACTGACACGAACTGCCAAGCAGGCTGGCGTCGACTTTCTCTATAGTTGCGTCGCGCGCGAAATCGTCACCGAAAACGCCCGCATTATCGGTCTTGCGGTCGAACAGGACGGCACGCGCCGGACATTGCCGGCAGACGCCGTGGTGTTGGCGTGCGGCGGATTCCAGGGTAATTCCGAAATGATGCGCACCCATTTCGGCGACCGCGCTGAATCGATGCGGCTGATATCACCGGGGACCCGGTTCAATACCGGCGACGGCATCGAAATGGCTACGAAGATTGGCGCCGACAAATCCGGCGACTGGAACGGCATGCACTGCGAGCCGGTCGATGCGCGCAGCAAGAATTCTGCCCCAGTCGTGCTGATCTATCCCTATGGCATCGTGGTCGACAAAAGCGGCCACCGCTTCTTCGACGAGGGCGGCGGCCTGATGCACGAGACCTGGGAATGGCTCGCGCGCCGGTTTCCGCCGACACGCTCGTGGAATTGGCGAAACTGATCGGGGTGGATGCCGACAACCTCGTGGCAACGGTTGCAGCCTACAATAGCGCCTGCCTAAGTGACCCCAATCTTTTCGACGCGACACAACGCGACGAGCTTGCTGCCGCACAAACGTTACAACCGCCGAAGTCGAACTGGGCGCGCGCGATTCACGTGCCGCCGTTCCTCGCCTACCCGCTCGTCGGCGCCGTAGCATATACCTTCGG
>DAIMKK010000334.1:0-3762 GCA_036721745.1 Pseudolabrys sp.
AGCGATTTCCGAGCGAGAGCTTAGGGGGAATGCCCGCCTAGGTGTAGGCCTTAGCCCCGGAACTCCTTGTCAAATCGCGGTACAGGGTGCGGGCGGCGGGGGCGGCCCCGCGCCTTTCGCAGAAGCCCTCAACCTTAAGCACCTTGACCGAACGGTCGAGCGCCAGCGTCACCACGTCTCCCGTGCGCACCAAATGACTCGGTGCGGTCACCCGCTTGCCGTTGAGCCGCACATAACCGGCCTCAGCCAGTGCGGCGGCATCACTGCGCGTACGCACCATGCGCGCGTGCCAGAGCCATTTATCGATGCGCTGTCGATCCAAGACTTTTTATAGCTGGCGCATGATCTTACCCGAAAACCGGTACCCACTTTTCGGGATCATGCGCTTCAAGACTCTTTGGTATTTTGCTCGAGCTGCTGCTTGAGCGCGGCGAGCTTGGCAAACGGCGAATTGGGATCCGGCTGCTTATTGCGATTTTCCGAGCCGCCAAAAGGCTTGGCGTAATACTGCTCGCGTTCGGCGCGCTCCACGCGGTCGCCTTTGTCGCGGCGGGGCGGACGGTCGCGGTCGGATCGTGTTTTGCGATCAACACGTTGGCCCTGGCGCTCGATGCGCTGCTGGCGTTCGTGGCGGTCCTGGCGCTGCTGGCGGTCCTTGCGCTCAACGAACGGAACGCTTGATTTTTCAGCGGATTCGGCAGGTGCCGCAGCAGGCGAAGCTTCCGCCGGCGCAGCCGCGCCTTCGACTGTTTGCGCAGATAACGCAATAACTTGCGCGGGCGCCTTTGGCGTCCGTGGCGGACGGCGCGGCCGATTCCCCCGCTTCTCGAATCGCCCGGCCGGACGCCAGACCTCGATCATCGCAGGTTCGGCGGGTGCGGCAGAACTAGCCGGAGCTTCGCTGATCTTCTGCTCGACGTTTTCCGAACTGACCTCAGTATTCGCCTGAGCAACTTGCTCGTCTTTCCGAACTTCTCCCTCCGGCGGCAGAACATCGGCTACCGCTATTTTTTGTTCTGCCGGCTCGGTCGGGGCGACGTGGACCGGCGGCGACTCGACCTGCGGTGCCTCGGCCGGCGCAGCCTCCGTTGCCGGTGCCGCGCTCTCGGCAGCCGGCGCAGCTTCGGCTGGCTTTGGCTCGGCCGGCTTCGGGCGGCGGTCCATGCGGTAGCCGAGCGAGCGCAGGATAGAGGCGAAGTCTTCGCCCGAGGCGCCGGTGAGCGAGGTCATCGCGCCGGTGATCGTAAAGCCGCGGCCGTCGAACACGCCGTCCGGTTTCGGACCCGGCGAGGTTTCGCGCCAAGACAGCGCCGGGCGGATCAGATCGGCGAGCCGCTCCAGGATATCGACGCGCACCGCGCGCTCGCCGGCGACGCGATAACCGGCGGTGCGGTAAAGCGGCTTCGGCGTCTCCTTGTCGACGGGGATCGAGGTGCGTCCTGAGGCGGCGAGATGCAGCAAGTCGCCGACGCCCTTGGCGTCCGGGCTCTCGTGCTTGAGCGCCCAGAGCTGCGTCGCCAGCGCGCGCGGCGCCGGCTTGAGCAGAAGCGGCAGATAGATGTGATAGGCGCCGAAGCGCACGCCGTATTTACGCAGCGTCGCGCGCGCCGGTTGGTCGAGACCCTTGACCTCCTCGGCCACCTTCTGGCGTTCCAGCACGCCGAGCGCTTCCACCAATTGGAACGCGATGCCGCGCGCCATGCCGGTCACGTCATCGGCGGCGGTGAGCGAGAACAGCGGCGCCAGCAGCTTCTCGATATGGGTCTTGAGCCAGAGATCGAGCCGCGTCTTCACCAGCTCGCGCGCCGGCCCGGTCAATTGCTCGTCGGCAACGATGCGTACGCGCGGGCGCAGCACGTCGTCGCCCGGGATCAGCTTGCCGACCATGTCGCCGGTCCAGCGCAAGGCGCCGTCGTTCGCCAACACGATCTGATCGTTCGAGGCCTGCGACAGCTTGATGGCGCGGGTTTCAATTTCTCCCGCGAGCGCCTTCTGCGCGGCGGCGTTGAGCGCCTTGGCCTCGGAGGCATCGGTGGACGCGGCGGGCGCGAACATGAAACCGTCGAGCCGGCCGATCACATGGCCCTCGACGGTCACTTCGCCGGTCTTTCCGATTTCGGTTTCCAACATCGTGTTCTCTCGCAGCCGCCGCATCAACACGCTGGTGCGGCGGTCCACGAAGCGTTCGGCCAGGCGTTCGTGCAGCGCATCTGACAGCTTGTCTTCGACCGCGCGGGTGACGTCCTGCCAGTGCTCCGGATCGGCGAGCCAATCCGGGCGGTTGGCAACGAAAGTCCAAGTCCTGACATGCGCGATCCGGTTGGAGAGGGTGTCGATGCCGCCGTCGGTCCGGTCGGCCTGAGCCACTTGCTGACTGAACCAATCGGTTGGGATGTTACCCTCTCGCATCAAGAATCCATAGAGGGTCACCGCCAGTTCGGCATGGGTGGCGGGCGCGATCTTGCGGTAGTCGGGAACCTGGCAGGCATCCCACAACCGTGCGATGGCCGCGGGCGTGACCGCCAGCGCACGCACATCTTCATCGCGTGCCGCGTGTTCCAAAACGAGAATATCTTCCGCGGTCGGCGCGCGCGTAAGCCCCGGCTCGGTCGGCGAGGCCGCCAGCGAAGCCTGCAAGGCGCCGATCGAGGTGAAATCGAGATCCGAATTGCGCCATTGCAGCATGCGGATTGGCTCAAAGGTGTGGCTCTCGAGCGCCTGCACCAACTCCGGCTCGAACGGATCGCAACGTCCGGTGGTGCCGAACGTGCCGTCGCGGGTAGCTCTACCGGCGCGGCCGGCGATCTGCGCCAATTCGGCCGGGTTGAGCTTGCGGAATTGGTAACCGTCGAATTTTCGGTCGGCGGCAAATGCAACGTGATCGACGTCGAGATTGAGACCCATGCCGATCGCGTCGGTGGCGACCAGATAGTCCACGTCGCCGGACTGATAGAGCGCGACCTGCGCGTTTCTCGTCCGTGGCGACAACGCGCCCAGCACCACCGCGGCACCGCCGCGCTGGCGGCGGATCAATTCGGCGATGGCGTAAACTTCTTCCGCCGAGAACGCGACGATAGCCGAGCGCGGCGGCAGCCGGGTGAGTTTCTTCTCGCCGGCACAGGTGAGCATCGACAGTCGCGGCCGGCTGACGATATGCGCGCCGGGCAGCAATCGCTCCACCATCGGGCGGACGGTGGCAGCGCCCAGCACCAGCGTTTCCTCGCGCGCACGCATGTTCAACATGCGGTCGGTGAAGACGTGGCCGCGCTCGAAATCGGCGCCGAGTTGCACCTCGTCGACCGCCAGGAACGCCACGTCAAGATCGTGCGGCATGGCCTCGACGGTGGACACCCAGAAGCGCGGGTTCGCCGGCTTGATCTTCTCTTCGCCGGTGATCAGCGCCACGCTGCCGGCGCCGACGCGATCGACCACCTTATTGTAGACCTCGCGCGCCAATAGGCGCAGCGGCAGCCCGATCATGCCGCTGGAATGCGCCAGCATCCGCTCAATGGCGAGGTGGGTCTTGCCGGTATTGGTGGGCCCAAGCACGGCGGTGACGCCGGCGCCGCGGGCACGCGATGCTCGGTTGGGCTGCGGGGAAAAGGAGATGGCCATTACGCGTCCAAACTACCGGCAGAGCTGTTTAGCAGTCCTACCAAAGGCTTCCTGTATCACAATGCGACGACAGGCAAGGCCGCGGTTAAGCTTTAGAACGAGTCTGGAACGAACCGCGCCCGAATCACTGACTCGGGGGTTGTACGG
>DAIMKK010000335.1:0-3754 GCA_036721745.1 Pseudolabrys sp.
GACGGGTTTTGTAGCCGCTCGCCGAGGTGATGGTGTTGCCGTGCATCGGGTCGCATGACCAGAGCACCACTTTGCCCTCGCGCTTGACCACGCGCACCAGCGCGGGAAGATTTTCGCCGACTTTCTCGGCGCCAAAGCGGCCGATCAGCGTGAGACGGCCCGCTTCGTTGTCGGGATTGAGGATATCGATCAGGCGCAGCAGATCGTCCGCCTTGATCGACGGCCCGCATTTGAGCCCGAGCGGATTCTTGATGCCGCGGGCGTATTCGATATGGGCGTGATCGTATTGCCGCGTGCGGTCGCCGATCCACAGCATGTGGCCGGAGGTGGCGTACCAGTCGCCAGTGGTCGAATCGATCCGGGTGAACGCCTCCTCGAAGCCGAGCAGGAGCGCTTCGTGGCTGGTGTAGAATTCGGTGGTGCGCAGCTCGGGATGGTTTTCCAGGTCGAGACCGCAGGCCTGCATGAAGCCGAGCGCCTCGGAAATGCGATCCGACAGTTCGACATAGCGGCGCGACTGCGGCGAGTCCTTGACGAAGCCGAGCATCCATTGCCGCACGCTCGCTAGATTGGCGTAGCCGCCTTGCGCAAACGCGCGCAGTAGATTGAGCGTCGCCGCCGACTGCCGATAAGCTTCGACCTGCCGACGCGGGTCGGCCGTGCGCGCCTCCTCGGTGAAGGCGATGTCGTTGATGATGTCGCCGCGGTAGCTCGGCAATTCCTTGCCATCGCGTTTTTCGGTCGGCGAGGAGCGCGGCTTGGCGAACTGGCCGGCGATGCGACCGACCTTCACCACCGGCGAAGCGGCAGCATAAGTGAGCGCCACCGCCATTTGCAGGAACATGCGGAAGAAATCGCGAATATTGTTGGCGCCATGCTCGGCGAAGCTTTCCGCGCAGTCGCCGCCTTGCAGCAGGAAAGCCTCACCCTTTGCGACGCGCGCAAGTTGCTTCTTCAGGCTGCGCGCCTCGCCTGCGAACACCAGCGGCGGGAAGGTAGCAAGCTGCTTCTCGGTATCGACCAATATTTGCCGGTCCGGATAATCGGGGACCTGCTGAATCGGCTTCTTGCGCCAACTATCGGGCGTCCAACGCTCGGGCATCACGAATGACTCCAATGACTTGCGGGGGTTTATACACGAGGGTGCCCCGCCGGGGCCAGATATTCGCGAAAGTCGGTTAGTTTGAGGCTATTCCGCCGCCGCACGGCCGTAGCTGACGGATTTTTCTCGCATGGTGACCAGTTCCTCGGCCGCGGTTGGGTGCACCGCCATGGTGGCGTCGAAATCGGCCTTGGTGGCTCCCATCTTCACGGCGATACCGATCGCCTGGATCATCTCCGCGGCAGAGGGGCCGGCGATATGGCAGCCGACCACCCGATCGGTGATGCCGTCCACCACCAGCTTCATGAACACCCTAGTGTCGCGTCCGGGCAGCGTCGCCTTCATCGGCCGGAAGCTGGTCTTGTAGATATCGACTTTGTTCAGCCGCTCGCGCGCCTGGGTTTCGGTCAGGCCGATAACGCCGAGTTCGGGCTCGGAAAACACCGCGGTCGGCACATTGGAATGATCGATCGGCGTCGGCTTGCCGCCATAGACCGTGTCGGCGAAGGCATGGCCCTCGCGGATCGCCACTGGCGTAAGATTGACACGGTTGGTGACGTCGCCGACGGCATAAATATTCGGCACCGACGTGCGCGAATATTCATCGACGTCGATGCCGCCGTGTTCATGAATTCTGACGTTCAAGTTTTCGAGTCCCAGCCGCATAACATTCGGACGCCGCCCAATCGCGAACATCACCTTGTCGGCCGTGATCGCGCTGCCGTCGGACAGCTGCGTCACGAATTCGTCGCCGACCTGCTCGATCACTGCGACGGTATGACCGCAGGTGACCGTAATGCCGCGACTACGCATCTCGTTACGCAGGTGTTCGCGGATGTCGTCGTCGAAACCGCGTAGAATGTTCTCGCCGCGGTAGACCAGGCTCACCTCGCTGCCGAGACCAGCGAAGATGCAGGCAAATTCCACAGCGATATAGCCGCCGCCTTGGATGACGATGCGTTTGGGCAGGTCCTTTAACTGAAACGCATCGTTCGAGGACATCGCGTATTCGATGCCCGGAATTTTGGGCCCGTAATGCGGCCAGGCGCCGGTCGAGATCAGGATCGTCTCGGCTTGCACGCGCGCCCCGCTCGCCAGCCGCACGGTGTGGGCGTCTTCCAGCACGGCACGACTCTTGACCAGCGCGACGTTGAAACGTTCGAGCGTTGCGGTATAGGCGGCTTCCAACCGCGCCACTTCGCGGTCGACATTGGCGATCAGCGCCGGCCAGTGAAACGTGGTTTCCGGCAGGGTCCAGCCGTAGCCGGTTGCGTCCTCGAATTCATCGGAAAACCGCGAGGCATAGACCAGCAGCTTCTTCGGCACGCAGCCGCGGATGACGCAGGTGCCGCCAACCCGGTGTTCCTCGGCGATCATCACGCGCGCGCCATAACTCGCCGCGATGCGCGCGGCGCGCACGCCGCCGGAACCGGCTCCGATGACAAATAGATCGACGTCGTGGTCCGACATCAGCCGCTAGCGCCCTCTTTGCAGGCCGGCCGGACGGCAATCCGGCCATTGCTGGTTATTGGGCCTGCCCTCGCTTTTTCAATTCGTCGCGCATCTGAGCGATCACTTGGTCGGACAGCTTGTTGGCCCAGTCCTGCGCGAATTTCATGCTGTCGTCGACCACCGTCGGCTGCTGCGCCAGCAACTTCTTGCCTGCCGGGGACTGGTAGAACACCAGGATGGCCTTGAGCTCCTGGTCGGTAAAGTGCATCGCGTAAAGCCGCGCCATTTCGTCGCTCAACTCGGCAAAGCGTGGCGCTAGATCGGTGCGCATCTTTTCTGCGATCTCGTTGAGATCCTTGGCCAAGGCCGGATTTTGCTGGAGGTACAGGAGTTTCGCCTGCTCGATCACGCCGGCGATCAATGGAGTGAACACGGCCGCCGAGCCGGTCGAGGCGATGAGCTGCTTGGCGGTCGCAATGGCCGTTGCCGATGGCTGCTGGCTGTGCGCGGCCGGCCCAAACGCGACCAGCGCGACGGCGACCGCAGCCACTCGGCTGGTGCTTCTAATGGCCTTAATGATGCTCATCGTCCTAACTCCGTTATTGCTCGAGAAATCACGGTCGCTCGACGACCGTAACACCGTCCGGTCCGGCCAGAATGGCCGTCTGCGCGAGACCGATAAACAGACCATGCTCCATAACCCCGGGAATGGCCGAAAGGGCGTCCGCCATCGCTTTCGGATCGTCAATCCGGCCAAGAGCGGCGTCGACGATCCAGTGAGCGCCATCCGTGACGAAAGCATGGCCGTCTTTGCCCTGCCGCACCGTCAGGGCTGCGGCCCACTGGATCGCTGTAATGGCCTTCTCGATCGCCCTCAACGTCGCACCCAAGCCGAACGGTGCTACCTCGATCGGCAGCGGAAAACGTCCGAGGGCAGCTACCCATTTGCTCTGGTCGGCGATCACGATCATGCGGGCCGAGGCTGCGGCGACGATCTTTTCCCTCAGCAGCGCGCCGCCCCCGCCCTTGATCAGGCTGAGATCAGGCGCGATCTCGTCGGCACCATCAACAGCCAGATCGAGCTCCGGCGTCTCATCGAGCGTGGTCAGCGCGATGCCGCAGCGCTCGGCGTCGGCACGGGTGGCCTGCGACGTCGGCACCGCTACGATGTCGAGGCCGGCCCGCACGCGTTCCCCGATC
>DAIMKK010000336.1:0-3749 GCA_036721745.1 Pseudolabrys sp.
AAACAAGCGTCTCGGCCAGCGGGAACATCATGTTGTCGGTGTTGTCGGATTGCATAGTGTTGCCGTTGAGCCGACTCATGATCTTGAGCCCCTTGCCGCCGGGCGGCAGCTCGTTGGCGGAGACCATCCAGGGGCCGAAGCCGCCGGTGCGGTCAAAATTCTTGCCCATGCCCCATTGCGTCGTGTGGCGCTGGAATTCGCGCACCGAGCCTTCGTTCGAGCAGGAATAGCCAGCGATGCAGGAGATCGCATTGTCCATGGTCAGATGTTTCGCGTGCCTGCCGACGATCGCGACCATTTCGGCTTCGTAATCGAGCTGGTTCGATACGCGCGGGCGGATGATCGGCTGTAAATGCGGCACCATCGACGTCAGCACGCGGAAGAAGATCGAGGGAAATTTTGGAATATTATCGCGCTGCGGCCCCTCTTTGACGTGGTCGAGATAATTGAGGCCGAGGCAGATGATCTTGCCGGGGCGCGCGACCGGAAAGCCGAATTTCAATCCGGCGAGCGGATGGCGGGCGGCGGCGGGGGCACGTTTGGTGAGATCGGCGAGAGCCTTGAGGTCGCCATTGCTCGCCCGCAAGGCTTCGCCGAGATCGCCGGGCGTGGCGGCGTCCACCGCCTGCAGATCGATGACGGCGTCGCCCTCGACCACGCCAAGGCGCAAGCCATTATTCGCTTCGAAACCGATAATCTTCATAAATCCTGTTCCTGCCTTGTCATGACCAGGCAAGGCTTAGCGCAGGAAGGAGAATTCGGGAAGCTCACTAATCGGTAAGCGTGAACGCCTGGATCGAGAAATACTCGCGCTCGTCGGCCCATACGCCCGAAGGCTGCCAGCCGGCGCCGCGCGCCAGCGCGCCCAATGACTCGATACTATATTTATAGCTGTTCTCGGTGTGGATTGTTTCGCCGGCGCGGAACTCGATGGTTTCGCCAGCCACCTTGACCTTTTGCCGCTTCAGGCTGGCGAGATGCATTTCGATGCGATGATGCTCGCGGTTGTAAAAAGCGTGGTGCTCGAAGGTGTCGAGCTTGAAGGTGCCGCGCAGTTCGCGATTGATGCGCACCAACAGATTGAGATTGAACTTGGCGGTGACGCCCGCGGCGTCGTTATAGGCGGCATTGAGAACCTCCATTGGCTTGATCAGATCGGCGCCGACGATCAGCGTCGCGCCGGCGCCTAGAATGTGGGCGGCATTGCGCAGGAACGCCGCCGCCTCGTGCGGCTCGAAGTTGCCGATGGTGGAGCCCGGAAAAAATCCGACGCGCACGGGCGCGGCCCGCGCCGACTCCGGAAGCGCGAAGGTCTGCGTGATATCAGCGGTCACCGGCAGCACCTTCAGCCCCGGAAAATCCGGTCGCAG
The DNA here is from genome assembly GCA_036721745.1 of Pseudolabrys sp. GTDB lineage: Bacteria > Pseudomonadota > Alphaproteobacteria > Rhizobiales > Xanthobacteraceae > Pseudolabrys. The sequence goes on from DAIMKK010000336.1 coordinate 1,371, forward strand.
CTCGAGTGCTTCCTGCTCGATCATCTCGCCGCAGATATCGACTGGAACATAGGCGGCGAGCTTGGGTAGCGCGCGCAGCATGATGCGTGCCTTCTTGCTCGAGCCGCTGCCGAATTCGACCAGCGCGGCGCCTGCCGGAACAAGCTTGGCGATATCGCGCGCGTGCGCGCGCAGAATCTGCATCTCGCAGCGTGTCGGGTAATATTCAGGTAGTTCGGTGATACGTTCGAACAGCAAAGAACCGGCGCCGTCGTAGAAATATTTCGCCGGCACGCGCTTCGGTGTCGCACTCAAGCCGGCAAGCACATCGATCTCGAAGGCTGACGCTTCCTCGGCTTGCGGCTGTACGCGGCGGGATCGTGCGAGCGCGACCATTTCTACTCCTTAAACAAATTCGGCGAGCCGCAACCCGCTGAACTGCCAGCGCGCGCCCGGATAGAAGAAATTGCGGTAGCTGACGCGCGCGTGGCCCTCAGGTGTCGCCAGCGAGGAACCGCGCAGCACCATCTGGCTGACCATGAACTTGCCATTGTATTCGCCGAGCGCACCTTCGGCCGCGCGGTAGCCCGGATAGGGTAGATAGGCGCTGCGCGTCCATTGCCAAGCGATACCAAAAGCGTCGGCGAGAAGACCGGCGTGCGCCGCCACCTCCCATTCCGCCTCGCTCGGCAAATGCTTGCCGACAAAACGGGCGAAGGCGTCGGCTTCGTAATAGCTGATATGCGTGACCGGAGCCGCCGGGTCGACCGGCTGCAAACCGGCAAGCGTCAACGAATGCCACACGCCGTTCTGCTGCCTCCAATAGCTGGGGGCCTGCCAGCCTTCCGCCTGCACCGCGGCCCAGCCATCCGACAGCCAGAGCGAGGGCGTCGCGTAGCCGCCGGCCTCGATAAACGCGAGCCACTCGGCATTGCGCACCAAATGGCGAGCGATGCGCACATCGGGGATGAGTTCGTCATGCCGTGGCGTCTCGTTGTCGAAGCAGAACCCCTCCCCCGCGTGGCCGATGGCGTGAATGCCGGCCGGCACATCGACAAAACCGCGCGGCCCAAGCGTAGCTCGCGGCAGCTGCCAGCCCGCTTCGTAAACCGGATCGGTCGGGTTCTGTGCGAAGGCGTGCAGGATATCGGTGAGCAGCAGTTCTTGGTGCTGCTGCTCGTGATGCAGGCCGATTTCCAGGATAGCAAACACGCGTTGGGCTTCGGCCGCCGGCACTTGCTCAATCAGTCGCTCGACTGCGGCATCGACATGGACGCGATAGCCGGCGACATCCGCGCCGTCCGGCCTCGTGATCAAACCGCGCTGCGGACGCGCGTGACGTGGGCCGGCAGCGACGTAATAAGAGTTGAACAGGAACGGAAAGCGTTCGTCGAAGATCTTGTAGGCCGGATCGCTCGGCACCAGCAGGAATTGCTCGAAGAACCAGGTGACATGGGCGCGATGCCATTTCGGCGGCGAGGCATCGACCATCGACTGCACGATCTGGTCCTCGGCTGACAAATGCGCGGCGCGCTTTTCGGTCTCCGCCCGCACGCGGCGGAAGGCCTCACGCCAACGGCTACGCGCTTCATCAATTGACTGCGGTTTTGGTGCGCGCGCCGGGGCAGCGCTACGTGGAGCGTGAGAAAATGCGGTGCGCGCCATGGTTTATCTCCGTAACAATATGAAAGGGGCAGCGGCAGTCGATGTCCGTACGGATACGAATTATGGACGCAATTGTTCCATCGGCGGCCATCCGGGGCAACCTCGAAACGCCGCAGGCTAAACGACCTGACAGGGTTGTGATTGCGGCGTGATGTCCGCCAGGTCGATGGCCGCCCGTTGACGGCAGATACGAAACCGGATAAGCGCCAATCCTACGATTTTCTGAAAGCGGCCGCTGCGCAATAATGTCAGGACCAATAGATCATTTAAGGCACCATGCTGGTTTGCTCGTACGAGGTTCGTTGACCTATTTGCCGTTTAATCTTCGATTTCGCCGTGTTCGACACGGGTACGAGTTACGCCCGTGGTACCGCAGAGTTATGTTGAGTGGTTTCTTTCGGCGCGGATAATTCTATCGCCCAATAATCCGTTATTCGGAATTTTTCGGGTACCGCTTGCCTGCAAAATTAAACGGCAAAATCGACTTAAGTGGCCGAGGCGCGCCCAGTTTGCACGCCCTACCCCCGATTTTACTGGGCCCTCGCGCTTTTTGACCGGGCGAAACTCTGATGGGCCCAATCGAAATGCGGAGCGAAACGGGCCGAAATAACGGAATTTTGCGAGAATCAAGACGCGTATTTGGTCCAGCATTTCCGACGCGCCCATAAAGTCTTTAAATTATGGTAACTGCCCAGGTGCGAATTGGTAGGTCACGCGGTCCGCAGGGAGGCGAGC
>DAIMKK010000337.1:0-1325 GCA_036721745.1 Pseudolabrys sp.
GTCTCGGCTCGATGCCGGGCGCGCTCATTGGCGGCGTCTTGATCGGTCTCACCGAGGCGATGGCCGGTTTGCTGTTCACGCCGTCGGCCAAGAGCATGTTCGCGTTCGGCATCCTCGTTCTGGTGCTGCTGTTCCGCCCGCAGGGCATCATGGGCAAGAAAACATCATGAAGAGGGCGGCATGATCGCGCGCCTGATAGAAGGGGTTCCGCGCCGGGCCTTGGCGTTGCTGGGCGCGCTGTTGCTGGCGCTGATCGCCGCACCGCTGGTGGCTGGCGACTACCTGCTCACCGTGCTGATTCTAATCTTGTACTTCGCCTATATCGGCCAGGCCTGGAACATTATGATGGGATTTGCCGGGCAGCTTTCGCTCGGCCACGCGCTTTATGTGGGCTTAGGCGCCTACACCGCGGCCTCGCTCTATGTGCATTTCGGCATCGGCCCCTGGCTGGGCCTTTTGGTGGCGGTGCCGGTGGCGGCCTTGGCCGGCGCCTTCATCGGCTTCCTGGCGTTCCGCTTTCGCGTCGCCGGCGTCTATTTCGCCATCCTGACCATTGCGGTCGCCGAATTCGCGCGCGTCGGCTTCGACCATTTGAGCTGGACCAGCGGATCGTCAGGGCTGTTCCTGCCGGTCGCGCAATTTACCCACAACGATCTCTGGCACCTGCGCGGCCATCCGGTGATGTTCTACTACATCCTGCTGGCCGCGACCGTGCTCGCCTTCGTTTTCTGCCGCGCCTTGCTGCAAAGCCGCGTCGGCTATTTCTGGCTGGCGATCCGCGAGGATGAGGACGCCGCGCGTTCGGCCGGCATCGACGTCTTTCACTACAAGATGATCGCGGTGGTGATCTCCGCCGCGATGACGTCTTTTGCCGGTGTGATCTATGCGTTTTATTACAACAACCTTTTTCCCGAGCAGGTTTTTCACATCTCGCGGTCAATCGAGATCATCCTCGGACCGATCGTTGGCGGCATCGGCACATTGTTCGGACCCATCCTCGGTGCCGTCGTGCTGACCGGGGTGGCGGAAACGCTCACCGCCACGCTCAACGCGCTCGGGATCGATCTGCCGGGCGCTAAGCAGGTGTTTTATGGCATTTGCCTGCTGCTGGTGATCACGTCGCTGCCGGACGGCGTGTGGCCATGGGTCTGCAAGCGGATCGGCCTGGGGAGCCGCAAGAAATGAGCGCGCTCCTGTCGGTCAATGGCGTGAGCAAGCGGTTCCGCGGCCTGGTCGCGGTCGACCGGGTCAGCTTCGAGGTGGCCGAGGGCGGCATTTTCGCGGTTATCGGCCCGAACGGCGCCGGCAAGACCACGCTGTTCAAC
>DAIMKK010000337.1:1335-2960 GCA_036721745.1 Pseudolabrys sp.
TCCGGCCGACACCGGGAGCATCCCCTTCACCGGCGAGCGCATCGACGGCCTGCCGCCCGACCGAATCTGCCGGCGCGGCATCGGCCGCACCTTCCAAATCGTGCGGCCGTTTCCGGCGCTCAGCGTCGAGGACAATGTCATCGTCGGCGCGCTGCTGCATCGCCACCACGTGGACGACGCGCGCGTGCGGGCGCACGAGGTGCTGCGCCGCTTGGACCTTTACGACAAACGTGACCAGCGCGCTTCGGCCTTGACCTTGCCCGACCGCAAGCGGCTGGAGGTAGCGCGTTCGCTCGCGACAGATCCCAAACTGCTGCTGCTCGATGAAGTGATGGCGGGTCTGCGGCCGACCGAGACGGACCGGATCGTCGCGATCCTGCGCGAGCTCAATCGCGAAACCGGGCTCACCATTTTGCTAATCGAGCATGTGATGCGCGCGGTGATGGCGCTCGCCTCGCGTATCCTCGTGCTGCACCACGGCGCGGCGATTGCCGAAGGATTGCCGGAACAGGTCGTGCGTAACGCTGCGGTGATCGATTCCTATCTGGGCGTGGAGGCCGTCGACTGATGCTGAGGGTGGAAAACCTCGACGTGTTTTACGGCGACGCGCAGGCGCTCGACGGCGTTTGCCTCGAGATCGAGCAGGGCGCGATCGTCGCCATTGTCGGCGCCAACGGCGCCGGCAAGACCTCGCTGATCCGCACCATCGCCGGCATGCACCGGCCCGCGCGCGGGCGCATTCTTTATCGCGGCACCAATATCGCCGGCTGGCCGAGCCACAAGGTTTGCGACCTCGGCATCGGCCAGGTCGCCGAAGGCCGCCAGGTTTTCCCCTCGCTGTCGATCGCCGAGAATCTGGCCATGGGCGCCATGCTGCCGCGCGCACAAAGCACGCGCGAGCGCAATCTCGATCACGTCTACACGCTATTTCCGACGCTCGCCGAGCGCAGCCATCAACTTGCCGGCACGCTGTCGGGCGGCGAGCAGCAGATGCTCGCCATCGGGCGCTGCCTGATGGGCGCGCCGGATCTGGTGATGTTCGACGAGCCGTCGCTGGGCTTGGCGCCCACCGTTGTGCAAAACGTGCTTCGTTGCGTGCGAGATCTCAATCGCGAAGGCCTCACCTGCGTGCTGGTGGAGCAGAACGTGGCGGTCTCGCTCAAGCTCGCGAGCCGCGCCTATGTGCTGGAAAACGGCCGCATCACGCTGTCGGGCAGCGGCGCTGCGCTGCTCACCGACGACCGCGTGCGGCAGGCTTATCTGGGCTTGTAGCGCTACTTCAGCGGCTGGCCGATGATGACGGTGAGCGAGCCGACGCCCTCGACAGTGCATTCCAGTTTATCGCCGGCGACAGTCGCAGCGACGCCCGAAGGCGTGCCGGTCATGATGATGTCGCCGGCCACGAGTTCGACCATCTCGGACAGATTGGAGATGATTTCCGGCACGTTCCAGATCAGCTGATTGAGGTCGCCGTCCTGGCGCAGCGTGCCATTGCACTTGAGCGTGATCTTGCCCTTCGTCGGATGTCCGGTCTCGCTCGCCGGCTTGATCGCGCCGCAGGGCGCCGAATGGGCGACCTTGCTCGGGACGCTGCTCGAACCATCGTTCGGCACGGGTGGTGTCCT
>DAIMKK010000337.1:2970-3744 GCA_036721745.1 Pseudolabrys sp.
TGGCCGCTCTCGGAGGCCGGCTTGATCGCGCCGCACGGCGCCGAGTGGTCGAAGGCCTTGCCGATTTCCCACGGCCGCTTCAGGTCGCGCGAGGCGATCTGCAGGTCGCGCCGGGTGAGGTCGATGCCCACCGCATAGCCGTAAATGCAGTCGTTGGCCTTGGCGACCGGGATGTTGCGGCCGCCGCTCTTGAGCGCGACCACCAGCTCGACCTCGTGGTGCATGTCCTTGGTGAGCGAGGGGTAGGGCACCGTGCTGCCGTCCGCTACGATGGCGTCGGCCGGCTTGGCGAAATAGAACGGCGGAAGCCGCTCGTCCTGCCCCATCTCGCGGATGTGTTCGATATAGTTGCGCCCGACGCACCAGATGCGGCGAACCGGAAAGACTTTGCTGGTGCCCGCGACCGCGAGGGTCGGCTGCGGCGGCGGCGAAATGACATAGTCCGCGCTCATGGGGAATTTGCCTTCTAGGATGTCTATGAGAATACGTTAGCCGGCGAGCCCATCCGGTATCGCATAATGCCGGCTCGAACAAGGTGGAAAAAGCGCCCGTTCCGCGGGACTATTGCGCCGCGGCTTCGACCGGGGCGTGGGCTTCCTGCTGCTTGAGCTGCAGCCGATAGAACGAGGCGTAGCGGCCGCTTTTGCGCAGCAAGTCGTCGTGCCGGCCGGATTCGACCACCTGGCCATCCTCGATCACATAGATGCGGTCGGCGTGCGAAACCGTGTGCAGCCGGTGCGCGATCGCTACCGTGGTACGGCCTTGGCAGAGATG
>DAIMKK010000338.1:0-3737 GCA_036721745.1 Pseudolabrys sp.
GGACAGAACGACGGCATCAATCTGGCGGTGCCGGAAGGCACGCCGATCAAAGCCGCCGACGACGGCATCGTCGCCTATGCGGGCAATGAGCTGAAGGGTTACGGCAACCTGGTGCTAATCCGCCACGCCAACGGCTACGTGTCGGCCTATGCCAATGCGAGCGAGCTCTTGGTCAAGCGCGGCGACACCATCAAGCGCGGGCAGGTGATCGCGCATGCCGGGCAGACCGGCAACGTGACCTCGCCGCAACTGCACTTCGAGATCCGCAAGGGCTCGACCCCGGTCGATCCGACCAAATATCTCGGCGGGGCATGAGCTAAGGCCTGAGCAAGGGCGTGGTGCTGAGAAGCTAAGCACCGGAACCGGGGGGCAGAGATGGCGGACCAGTTGGGGCGGTTTGGGATGGCCGTCACGCTTATCGCGCTGATCGCGACCGGCCTCTATCAGTTCAGCGGGAGCGTCAGCCTCGTTGAACCGGGCACCGTACGCAGCGTCTTTTATTCTCCGAACTAGCGGGTTCGGCTGCACCACATATTAGTCGGTCAGCGCGACCCCGAGCCGTCCCGCCAAATCCTGCACGAACTGCCAGGCCACGCGGCCGGAGCGCGAGCCGCGCGTGGTCGACCATTCCAGCGCGTCGTGTTGCAGCGTTTCGCCGCGCGCCGGAATCTTGTAGTGTGCGACATAGCTCTCGACCATCGCGAGGTATTCGTCCTGGCTGCAACGGTGGAAGCCGAGCCAGAGCCCGAAACGGTCGGATAGTGACACTTTCTCCTCGACCGCTTCGCCTGGATTGATCGCGGTCGAGCGCTCGTTCTCCATCATGTCGCGCGCCATCAAATGGCGGCGGTTCGAGGTGGCGTAAAAAATCACGTTGTCGGGCCGGCCCTCGATGCCGCCTTCCAAGAGCGCCTTGAGCGACTTGTAGGTGGTGTCCTCGCCATCGAACGACAGATCGTCGCAGAACACGATGAAACGAAATGCCGCGCCGCGGATGATTCCCATCAGGTCCGGCAGGCTTTCTATGTCTTCGCGGTGGATCTCGATCAGCTTGAGTAGAGCGCCCTTGGCCTGGCGCGCGAGCGTCACGTTGACGCCGGCATGCGCCGCCTTCACCAGCGACGATTTGCCCATGCCGCGCGCGCCCCACAGCAGCGCATTATTGGCCGGCAAGCCTTTGGCGAAACGTTCGGTATTCTCCACCAGCACGTCGCGCACGCGATCGATGCCCTTGAGCAGCGACATCTCGACGCGGTTGACGCGCTTGACCGGCGCGAGCCGGCGTCCGTCGGGATGCCATATGAAGGCGTCGGCGCCGGTAAAATCGGGCGCGCCCGCGCGTTGCGGCGCCAGCCGCTCAAGCGCGTTGGCGATGCGGTCGAGTACGTCGGCACCGCCAGCGGCCTTAGCCTTGGCTTTGGACTTGGGTTTGGACGGCGATTTGGACTTCGATTTGGCCATTGGGGACTGCTTTTCGAAAGTGCGCTGCTCTTAGCGGTCCTCTCATGCCCCCGCAAGCGGGCTTGCATGAAATAGGCCAAAAACGGCCTGTTTTGAGGGGTCTGGCGGCGTTGCAATTGGGGCGGCGGTCGCTATAGTCCGCGCGAAATTACGCCATTGATGCCGGGCCGGGGACGTGTGCCTGGCGTGTCCCAGAAAACCACTAAGGAAAACTTCGATGTTCATTTCGACCGCGTTCGCGCAAGGGTCGCTGTTCGGCGGGGCCGGCGGCGACAGCGGCAACATGATGATGTCGCTGCTGCCGTTCGCACTGATCTTCGTCATCATGTACTTCTTGATCTTGCGCCCGCAGCAGAAGCGCGTGAAGACGCACGCCGAGATGGTCAAGAACGTGCGCCGGGGCGACACCGTCATCACCAATGGCGGGCTCGTCGGCAAGGTCACCAAGGTGATCGACGACGATCAGATCGAAATCGAGATCGCGGACGACGTGCGTATCCGACAGATGCGGTCGATGATCACCGACGTTCGCGCCAAAGGTGAACCAGTGAAGGACGAGGCGGCGGCCGGCTGATGCCGCCGGCCATGTTTTTCATCGCAAGTTCTTCGGATTAAGTCGGGACGTCATGCTTTATTTTACGCGCTGGAAGGCGGGGGCTATCGTTTTCACGGCATTGTTCATTTGCCTGTTCGCCATTCCTAATTTTCTGCCCGAAAAGATGGTGCTGAGCTGGCCGAAGTGGGCGCAGCGCCACGTCGTGCTCGGCCTCGATTTGCAGGGCGGCTCGCACATCCTGCTCGAGGTCGATACCAAAGTGGTACGCAAGGATATGCTGGAGACGCTGCGCGACGACATGCGCCGCGTGCTGCGCGATGCGCGCATCGGCTATACCGGGCTGGTGGTGCGCGGCACCAGTGTGGAAGTGCGCATCCGTGAGGGCGCCAGTGCGGACCAGGCGCTAGAAAAGCTACAAACTTTGTCGCAACCGCTCGGCGGAATTCTCGGCGGCACCGGACAGCGCAACATCGACGTCACGGCTGAGGCCGGCGGGCTAATTCGGCTCACGCTGAGCGAGCCGGCGATTATCGATCGCGTGCGCCAATCGGTTGTCCAGTCGATTCAGATCATCGAGCGGCGCGTCAATGAGCTCGGCACGGTCGAGCCGCTGATCCAGCGCGAAGGCACAGACCGCATTCTGGTCCAGGTGCCTGGTTTGCAGGATCCGACCCGGCTCAAGCAACTGCTCGGCAAGACCGCCAAGCTCGACTTCCGCATGGTCGACACCGGGGCGTCAGTGGAACAGGCGGTGCAAGGCCACGCGCCACCGGAGGACGACCTTCTGTACAGCGCGAGCCAGCCCAAGACGCCCTATCTAGTCGAGAAACGCGTGCTGGTGTCGGGCGGCGATCTCACCGACGCGCAACCCGGCTTCGACCAGCGCACCAGCGAGCCGATCGTCTCATTCAAATTCAATACCTCGGGCGCGCGCAAATTCGCACAGGTCACGCAGGAAAGCGTTGGCAAGCCCTTCGCCATCATTTTGGACAATGAAGTGATCTCCGCCCCGGTGATCCGCGAGCCGATCCTCGGCGGATCGGGGCAGATTTCCGGCAGCTTTACCGTGCAGAGCGCCAACGATCTCGCCATCCTGCTGCGCGCCGGCGCGCTGCCGGCTCCGCTCACCATCATCGAGGAGCGAACCGTCGGCCCTGGGCTGGGCGCCGACTCGATCGCCAAAGGCAAGATCTCGTCTTATGTCGGGGCGGCGATGGTGATCATCTTCATGTTGGCGACCTACGGGCTCTTCGGGCTGTTCGCCAATATCGCGGTGGCGATCAACGTCGCCATGATCTTCGGCGTGCTGTCGATGCTTAACGCCACGCTGACGCTGCCCGGCATCGCCGGCATCGTGCTTACGGTCGGCATCGCGGTCGACTCGAACGTGCTGATCTACGAGCGCATCCGCGAGGAAGTGCGCGGCGGCCGCACCCCGATCAACGCCATCGACGCCGGCTTTACCCAGGCGCTGCGCACGATTCTCGATTCCAACATCACCACCTTCATCGCCGCCGCGGTGCTGTTCTATATCGGCACCGGCCCGGTGCGCGGCTTTGCCGTCACGCTCGGCATCGGCATCATCACCACGGTGTTCACCGCCTTCACCGTGACGCGGCTGATCGTCGCCACCTGGGTGCGCTGGCGGCGCCCCCAACGCGTACCGATTTAGGGGGACGCGCATGATCCCGAAAAGTGGGAACCGGTTTTCGGATAAGAT
>DAIMKK010000339.1:0-3734 GCA_036721745.1 Pseudolabrys sp.
GAGCAATTCGACCCCTTCGGCGCCCCCAAACGGCCCAATGTGCGCACCACCGACGATTACCTGCGCGAGCGCGAGCTGGAAAAGCTCAAGCGCGAATACGAAGAAAAGCAAAAGCCCTGATCGATCGGACGCGGCTAACGCACCCTATTTCTTGGTCACCCGTTCGAGAAACTCCACCAGCGCCTTGCGGTCTTCCGGCGAGCCGATTTTCTGCTCTGGCATCTTGGTTCCGGGCGTATAAGTCATGGGGCCGACTTCGAACATTTTCGCCACCGTCTCCGGCGTCCACACGATGTTCATGTGCTTGAGCGCCTCGGAATAATGATAACCTGGCAGGCTCGCGATCTTGCGCCCGAAAATGCCGGCGAGGCTCGGGCCCGCCTTGTTGCCTTCGTCGGGCGACAGCGTGTGACAGGCGACGCACGCCCTGAACACCTGCGCCCCGGGATCGCCGGCATAGGCCGCCAGCGGATCGTCGGGCGCGCCGATCACCACCGCGCCGATCGGCTCGCCGCTCACCGCGTCCCAGCGGCGGATGGTGCGGTCGGTGCCGCCGGTCAACAAGGTCCGGCTGTCGGGAAAGAACGCCACCGACCACACCGGCAGGCCGGGGCCGATAAGCGTGCGCTCGAGCTTGCGGGTTTTACGCTCGATTACCGCCACCGAGCCGCGCACGCCGGCGGCTGCCACCAGTTTGCCATCCGGCGAGATCGCGACTGCAATGATGGGGGTCGCCGATGCCTGCACGTCGCCGTGCAGTTCACCCTGCGGCGATAGGAAATAGACCTTGCCGTCGGCGCCGGCGGCGACGATCTCGCCGTCGGGCGCGATGGCCACGGAATTGAGCGGCGTCGGCAAAGTGTGAACGCTCACGCCGCCGTCGCTGACGCGCCAGATGCGCAGCGTGGCGTCGTAGCCGGCGCTCACCAGATCGCTGCCGCCGGGCGAGAAAGCGACGCCATTGACGTTCTGGCTGTGGCCTTCCAGCACGCGTGGCGCGCCGGCGAGCGGCCACAGCCGGACGCTGTGATCCCAAGACGCCGAGGCAAGCCACTTACCGTCGCCCGACACCGCCAGCGAAGCGATCGGGCCGGTATGGCCGTCGAGTACCTTGTCGGGCTCGAGCTTACCTTGCGTCCAGATCGCGATATGCGCATCGGCGCCGGCGGTGACGACGCGGCCGTCCTTGAGCCAGGCGACCGCGTTCACCGCATTGTCGTGGAAGCGCATCACCTGCTCGGCGATGTTGCGCGTGAGCGACCAGCGGATCGCGGAGGTGTCGAAGCTGCCGGAGACGGCGTGGCTACCGTCGGGCGAGATCGCCAGCGCCCGCACCGGCCCGCCATGGCCGCGCAATTGCGCTTGCGCCGCGCTCAAGCCGAACGCGAGCACCAGCAACGTAACGCAAAGACGGTTAGTCATCAACGAACTTCATGCCGAGTGCAGCGATGCGCGCGCGTGTCGCAGGCTCGCGCAAGGCCGCGAGGAAGGCTTGCACCGCGGGCCGGTCCTTGCGGCTTTCAACCAGCAGAAAATCGTAATGTTCCGGCGACAGCGGCAGAAAGCTGAGGCCGTAGAGCCTGGCGACCGGCTCGATCGCGACGCCCCAATCGGCGCGCCCCTGCGCGATCGCGGCAGCCACCGCGTTGTGCGATTTCGGCTGATTGGCGTAGCCGGGCGGCCGTGCGCCTGTGAGAAGTTTGTCGATTAGCACGCGGGTGCCAGCGCCGGCGTTGCGGTTGACCATCAGCGCGGTGCGGTCATCGAGAACGAGCCTGAGGGCTTCATCGGCCGTGTGACCCTCGAAGCGCTTGTCGCCCAGGCGGAACAGAATCCCCTGCATGCGCCGCCAGCCGGACACCAGCGTGAGGCCGGGCGTGACCAGATGCACATTATATAAGCCGCTTTCCGGGTCGATCAGGTGCACCGGCGCAATGTCGCACTCGCCGCGGCTGGCCGCCGCCACACCGCCGAGACTTCCGACCGCCAACGTACGCGCGGAAAAGCCGCGCACGCTCAGTGCGCCCACCACCGCGTCAAGCGCCACATCGTGGCTGCCCATGATCACCAGATCGGGCGCGCGCGCAGCGCTGCCGATCAATGTCACGTCCACGACGCTGTTGGCATCGAGCGTGGACGCCAGCGCATCGATCTCGAGGAATCCGTCGGCCTGCGAGAAGCTGGTGACCGAGCCGGAACCTTTGCCGGTCGGAAATGCAATGGTGCCCTGCTCGCTCTCGATCAGCGACACCAGCACGAATTCCTTGCGGCCAAGCTCCGAGGCAACGCGCACCGGCACGCGAGCGGCGATTTTTTCCGCCGCTTCCGGCGGCAGCCCGGCGCGGGCGCGGATCACCGGCGCTACAAAGGCATGGAAAGTAAAGATCGCCGAGGTCGGGAAGCCGGGCAGCACGACAATCGGCTTGTCGCCAATCGCGCCAAGACAGAGAGGCTTGCCGGGCTTGAGCGCGACGCCGTGCACCAGGATGCCGGGTTGCCCGAGCCGAGACACGACACGGTGCGACAGATCGCCGGCGCCCTTCGAGGTGCCGCCCGAAAGCACCACCATGTCGCTCTCCATCAGCGCCTGGCGGATGGCCTTTTCCAGCGCCGCCTCGTCGTCGGGAAAGGCGCCAAGGCTAATTGGTTCGCCACCGGCTTCCGTGACGGCCGCCGCAATGATCGCACCATTGCTGTCGTAGACGCTCGCCGGCTCGAGCGGCGCGCCGGGCGCCACCAGTTCGTCGCCAGTCGAAAGCACCGCCACTTTCGGCTTGCGCACCACATCCACACTCGCAAGCCCGCAAGCCGCCAGCATGCCGATCTCGCGCGAGCCGATGCGGGTGTCGCGCCTTAACAGAGTCTCGCCGCGCGCGATGTCGGAACCGGCGTAAGAAACGAATTGGCCGGGCGCGGCCGCGCGGCGCAGCTCGATGCTGGGCACGCCCGTATCAATCAGCTCGGTCTGCTCGATCATCACCACCGCGTCCGCGCCGCGCGGGATCACGCCGCCGGTGGCGATTGTCGTTGCGGTGCCGGGCTTGACCTCGAGCGCCGGCGCATCACCGCAGGCGATCACCTCGGCGTTGAGACGGAAAATTTTCGGGCTGCCTTCGCCGGCGCCGATGGTATCGGCCGCGCGCAGGGCAAACCCGTCCACATTGGAGCGATCGAACGGCGGCGCATCGATCGTGGCCGCGACGTCGTGCGCCAGTATGCGCGCGAGCGCGGCGGCCAGCGGCACGCTCTCGGCCTCAAGCGGCGATAGATCGAGATGCTTTTCGAAGCGCGCGCGCGCCTCGTCCGCCGACACCACGTCGAGGAATTGCTCCTGGCGCGCAGCCGCCCTTACGCGTGCGAGCAAGTCGGCATCGGCATCCAGCCGCGGCTTGCGGATTTCGCTCATGCTACGCTTCTCATGGCCACTGTTTTACCTGAACCGGCGCCCCGGCGGCATAGCCTTCGTTGTCCGCCGGCACCAAGATCCACCCGTCGGAGCGCGTCAACGCCGACAGCGGCAGATATTTGGTCGCCAGCGGCTCGACGTTATCGCCGGTTCGGCGCACCGGAACGACTTCGGCGAGGCCGACGGTGGACGTGACTTTGCGTGCGAGCGTGGTTGTAGCTCCCGGGTCGTTGTCGCCGCCGCCAGCCAGCCGCGCCAGCATGCGCCGCCCGACTGTGAGCCAAACGCTAAGCGCCGCGTCCAGCCGTCCCGGCAGCAACAGCACGGG
>DAIMKK010000340.1:0-3726 GCA_036721745.1 Pseudolabrys sp.
GGTCAGCATGAATGGATCGGCGGCGTAGGCATTCGCGGCGAACAGCAGCGCGCCGACGGCGGCTACGAATGTCAGCTTTTTCATTGTCGTCTTCTCCCTGGGTGGTCTCTTGTCACGCGTTATTGTTCACAACACTGAGACTACAAAATTCCGGCGATTCAGGCTCCCTCCGTCAGCGCATAGCCCTTGATCACCTCGGCCTTAAGCATATGCCAGATGTCGCGGTGCAGCTCGTGGAACGCATGGTCGAGCTTGATCTCGCCGATGTCGCGCGGGCGCGCCAGCGGCACCCGCCAATCGCCGATGACGCGCGCCGCCGGCCCCGCCGACATGATGACCACGCGGTCGGAGAGCGCGATTGCCTCCTCCAGATCGTGGGTGACGAACAGCACCGCCTTGCGGTCGCCGCCCCACAGGTCAAGCAGCAGGTTCCCCATGATCTGGCGGGTCTGCGCATCGAGCGCGCCGAACGGCTCGTCCATCAGCAGGATTTTCGGATCGCGGATCAGCACTTGCGCCAGCCCAACGCGCTTGCGCTGGCCGCCCGAGAGCATGTGCGGATAGCGGTCGCCGAAGGCGCCAAGTCCCACGCGCGTGAGCCAGTCCTGCGCGCGCACACGCGCCTCGCTCGAAAGGGTGCCCGCCGTCTCCAGCCCGATGGCGACGTTTTCCAGCGCGGTCTTCCACGGAAACAACGAGTCGGCTTGGAACAGATACCCGGCCTGCCGATTGAGCGCGGCAAGCGGGCTTCCTAATATATCGACGCGGCCGGACGATGGCGCGATCAGCCCGGCGGCGACATTGAGCAGCGTGGATTTGCCGCAGCCGGTCGGCCCCACAATGGCGACGAATTCCCCGTCGGCCACGTTGAGCGTCGCGCCCTCCACCGCGGTGTAGGTGCCGCCGCCAGCCAGCCGGAAAGCGATCGATACATCGCCAAGCGCGACAGCGGACGCCTGCGTATTGCCTTGCGCAGCTGCTGTCGCGCCGCCTGCCATGCCTTGCCCTCGCGTTATATCCGCGTGAAAGCTATCGGGCGGCTCGCACCTTGCAAAGCCTGCCCACTCAAAGCCCCTTGATGAGGCCGGCCTCGATCAATAAGCGATTGAAGCGGCGCGCCTCGGCGCCGCTGGCGCAGCCGTAGAACAGGCCGTTGCAGCGTTGCAGGATGCGCTTCTGCTCGGCCCAAGTCGGATCGAGCGGCAAGCCGGCGGCTTCCTGGATGACCAGCGGCAGATACGGCGCCTCCAGCGTGGGCAGCGCCGACGACACGTCGGCCGGTTTGAAGTTGACCGCGTCGATCGCATAATACGTGGTGAAATAACGCGGATCGTAGGCGTCCAGCCGGTTGGCGATTTCGTCGTCATCGACCTTCGGATCGATGATGTGATCGGCGAAATCGGGCTGGTGATCGCCGAACCGCACCAGCATGAACGATTCGTCGGGGAAGTCGCGGCCCAGACGCTCGAGGAATGCCGCATAGTCGCGCTCGCTCAAGCCCTGCCGCCGCACGTACTCATCGATGTGGGGCGCGTTGCCGAGCGGGCGCCAGCCCGGCGTCAGGTCCGGGCGGTAGGTGAAGTCCCAGGGGAAATGATTGGCGGCGAGATAGGAGAAAATGAACAGCGGTCCGCGCTTGCCCTCACGCGTGATCACCTGCGCGGCTTGGTCGTAGAAGAAGGAGTCCGGCTCGACGCCCTTGGCGCGCATATCCTTGCTGTCGCGAAACTGCTGCACGCCGGCGGTCTTCTGGAAGCTGCGCGCGCTCATGAAGGCACCGCGCGCCGGATAGAGCGTGAAGGTCCGGTAACCGCAACGCTGCAATGTGTGCGGCAGGCCGCGTTCGACGCGGCCTGCGGCGATGCGGGTGACGAAATAGGCGAAACGCCCGAACGAGCGCGCCGACAGGCCGGTGAGCACGCTGTATTCGGCAAACCAAGTCGGGCCGCCGGCGCCTTCGACGATGAACGACCGCTCGTGGCCGTCGAAGGAATGGAAATGCCGGCCGTAGCCCGCGGGCACCTTGATGCCGGGCGCATTGCGGATGTCGAAGCTTGATTCGTCAAGAATCATGATGATGTGCGGAGGCTTGGCGGCCGGTTTGCAGGCGCCCGCGGCCGCCAGGCGGAAGGAGCCCGCGACATGGGCGTCGGACGCCATGTAGCCGTGAGCCATATAGTCGACGATCGCGTCGACTCCCGAATTGACGAATTTCGAAACGTAGCCATCGCCGGAAAAGGCGTCACTTGGCTCCATTGGGGCGGCAATCGAAATGCCAACGGCGGCGGCGAGACACAGCGTGCCGCCGGCGGAGGCCACGCGCAGCCGTACGCGGTAGGGATCGAGCCACCAAAGCAAAGCGAGTGCCGGAATTGCCACAAACGAGGCAAGGATTACGCGGCGCAACAAATCGGGATAGATCGTCAGAAAGAACGAAACGGTGTCGGGATCGATAATCATCACGTCGACGAAATTCGCCGTCATCATCAGCTTGTCGTACTTGAACTGCGACAGCAGGATGAGCACGGCGATCATCGCCAGCGATATGAGCGCCGCGGCCGCCGGACGGCGCAGCAGCACCAGCCAGAAGAAATTCAGCATCAACCAGGCGAGCAGGAAGGTGGACTTGCTTTCCAAGTCGCCCTCGGTCGCCACCATGATGACGAGCGCGGTCGCGTGCAGCAGCGCGGTGATGATGAGCGACGCGCGATCGCGGCGCGGCAACGCCGGATAGCTCGCGAATCGCGCCAATAATGCGGATGCAACAGGCGGCATGGCCCCACGACGGCCCGAGCTGTCACAACCCCACGAAGCGACCAGCCCACGGCCCCGCTGTCATAAGATTGCAATCAATTCGTCATGGCAAGTTGTCCGGAGCCTCGCCGGCAAGATTTTCCCTTTTTTGGTCAATGTGATGGGGCAAAACCCGCAATAAATGGCGGTTTCCCGTCTGGTATCACGCAAGCCATCATCGCGTGGAAGCTATCGGGCGCCTGGCGGCTTGCTAAGCCCGCCCGCTCAAAGTCCCTTGATGAGCCCGGCCTCGATCAGCAAGCGATTGAAACGCCGCGCCTCGACGCCGCCGGCGCAGCGATAGAACAGGCCATGGCAGCGTTGCAGGATTTTCTTCTGTTCGGCGAACGATGGATCAAGCGGCATACCGGCAGCTTCCTGGATTACCAGCGGCAGGTATGACGCGTCGAGCGTCATGAGCGCGGAAGACAGATCGACCGGTTGGAAATTCACTGCATCAATCGCATAGTAGCTCGTAAAGTAGCGCGGATCGAACGCTTGCAAGTGACGCGCGAGCGCGGCTTCATTGAGCGTCGGATCGATGATGCGATAGCCGAACTCCGGTTGATGATCCCCATAGCGCACGATCAGGAACGACTCGGTTGGAAACTCCCGATTGAGCCGCTCGAGCAGCGCAGCATATTCGGTCGCGGTCATGCCCTGCCGCCGGATATATTCATCGATGTTCGGCGCGTTGCCGAGATCGTGCCAATCGGGGGTCAGCTCGGGACGCAGCCGCGAATCCCACGGAAAATGATTGGCGACCGTATAGACATACAAGAATAATGGACCGCTGGCGCGCTCACGCGCGATTATTTTCTCGGCCTGGTCGAAGTAGAAGGTGTCCGCCTCGAAACCACGCGTCCCCAGATCCGTCATGTCCATATAACGCTGGATGCCGACCGTGGTTTGGAAGGCGCGCGAGCCGAGAAA
>DAIMKK010000341.1:0-3695 GCA_036721745.1 Pseudolabrys sp.
CCCATGGATTGCCATGAAAGTGGCCGACATCGCGTTCGAGGAGACCGTGATCTCGCTTGATGCCGCCGATTTTAAAGAGCGTGTCGGCGCCGTGTCCGGCACCGGCAAGGTGCCGGTGCTGATCGACGGCGACGTACGTGTGTGGGAATCGCTGGCGATCCTGGAATATCTGGCGGAAAAATTCCCCAGCTCCGGTCTGTGGCCGGCCGAAGTCACCGCGCGGGCGCATGCGCGCGCCGTCGCCAGTGAAATGCATGCCGGTTTTTTGCCGCTGCGCCGTCATCTGCCGATGAATATGTGGCGGCCAGCGATCAAACGCGATCTGACTCCGGAAGCCGCGGCGAACGTACAGCGTATCGAGGAAATTTGGAACGATTGCCGCGCGCGTTTCGCTCAAGGCGGGCCCTTCCTGTTCGGCCGCTTCGGCGCGGCCGATGCCATGTATGCGCCGGTGGTGGCGCGCCTGCACACCTATGCGGTCGCGGTCGGCGCCGGCACGCGTGCCTACATGGACGCGGTGATGGCGCTGCCGGCGTGGCGCGAATGGCACGATGCCGCGGTCAAGGAGCCGTGGGTGCTGGCCGCCGATGAGGTCGATTGGCCGACTGTCTTGAAGGCGTAAGATTTCGCCTGCGGCGCGCCCTGCGACATTAGTGGCCGTAGCCGATCAAAATTTCGTCAAGATTGTGAGCGACACTACCCGCGTCACTTACACGGCGCTGGCCGTGTTTCCATTTCGGGGGCGGCGTTGCGGCGGGACCTCTCTTGCGGAGGCCCCGTACGGAGTCGCTCGCCATGTCGAAACTTTTAATCGCCCTCATTGCTTCGGCCTTCGCGTTCGCCGCACCAGCCTTCGCAGCCGACGCCAACCACGAGATCAAGGGCCTCTATCTGCTGACCGACTATCCGGCGGTCACCGTGCAGCCCGGCACCACGTCGACGGTCAGTTTGAAATTGCGCAATTACGCGTTGGCGCCCGAGCGGCTCGCGCTGTCGGTCGTAGGCGTCCCACCGGGCTGGACAGCGACCCTGCTCGGCGGCGGGCAGCCGATAGCGGCCGCTATGCCGGCGACTGACGACAGCGTGTCGCTTGATCTGCGGCTTGACGTGCCGAAGGATGCCAAGATCGGCACCCATACACTGACGATTGCCGCCGATGGCGGCGCATCACATGTGACGCTGCCGGTGGCGGTGACGCTCGCCACGGAATTACCGGCCAAGCTCACGCTCGCTCCGCAATTGCCCGAGCTGCGCGGCTCCGCGCGCTCGAGCTTCGAATACACGCTGACTATCAAGAACGACAGCGGCAAAAAGCTCCTGGTCAGTCTCGCCGCCGACGCGCCAAAGAATTTCGATACTTCGTTTACCGAGGCCTATGGCACGCAGCAGCTCACGGCCATCCCCGTCGATGCCGGCAAGAGCAAGGACGTGAAGCTAAAAGTGAGCCCGCCCGACACAATCGATGCCGGGCATTATCCGGTGACCGCGCGCATCGCCGCCGAGGATGCGCGCGCCTCCGCCAAGGTCGCGCTCGACATCACCGGCCAGCCAAAACTTTCGCTCGCCGGCCGCGAGGGCCTGCTCAGCGCGCGGGCCACCGCAGGCAAGGAGAGCTCGGTCCCGGTGGTCGTGACGAATACCGGCACTGCACCGGCCGACAATATCCAACTATCAAGCAATGCACCGAACGGCTGGAAAATCGCGTTCGAACCGAAAACCATCGAGCGCATCGCGCCGAATGAGCACAAGGAAGTGCAGGCGCTGATCAGCCCGCCAAGCAAGGCGATCGCCGGCGATTACGTCACCGCGTTGACAGCGGCCGCCCGCGGCGAAACCGGCACGGCGAATTTCCGCGTCACCGTGACCACCTCGACCGTCTGGGGTGTCGCCGGTGTCGGCATAATCGGCGCCGCATTGCTGATCATGGTGGGCGCTGTTGCACGGTTCGGCCGGCGATGAACGAAATCGTCATCGAGGCGAAGGGCCTCAGCAAGCGCTACGGAACGGCGCGAGCCGTGGATGGCGCGACCTTCAACGTCGCCGCCGGCGAAATCTTCGGCCTGCTTGGGCCGAACGGCGCCGGCAAGACCACCACCATCCTGATGCTGCTTGGTCTGTCCGACATCAGCGCCGGGCAGGCGCGCGTCTTCGGCCACGACCCGATGCGCGAGCCGCTGGAAGTCAAGCGCATGGTCGGCTATCTGCCGGACTCGGTCGGCTTCTACGATCACCTCACCGCCGCCGACAACCTGCACTATACGGCGCGGCTGATGGGCCTTGCCGCCGACGTGCGCGAAAAGCGCGTCGCCGCGTCGCTTTCCCGCGTCGGCCTGCGCGAGGTGGCGAACCGCAAAGTCGCCACCTTCTCGCGCGGCATGCGCCAGCGCTTGGGGTTGGCTGAAATCGTGATGAAAGACGCGCGCGTCGCGATCCTCGACGAGCCTACCAACGGCCTCGATCCGCAAGCCAGCGTCGAGCTGCTGGAACTGATCCGCTCGTTGAAAGAGCAGGGCGTAAGCATCCTGCTGTCGTCGCATTTGCTCGACCGAGTGCAGAGCGTGTGCGACCGCCTTGCGCTGTTCAACGCCGGCAAGATCGTGCTGATGGGCACGGTGGCCGAACTCGGACGCCAGGTGCTAGGTGGCGGCTATGCCGTCGAGGTCGAAGCCGACGGCGGCGAAGGGATCGGCAAGCAGCTGTCGGCGCTGCCGGGCGTGCGCAGCGTCGAGCAGCCGGGCCCCGGCCGTTTCCGCATGACCTGCGACAGCGATCTGCGCAGCGAGGCGGCGGCCGCGGTGGTGGCCGCCGGCGGGCGGCTCAAGCAGCTGTCGCTTGACCATCCGAGCCTGGAGACCATCTACACCCGCTATTTCCATAACGCGCAGGAGACTCGCGATGCGGCGTGAAGGCTCAGCCTTTCAGGGCTTAGGCGTGGTGACCTTGAAGGAATTGTCGGATCACCTCGCCAGCGCCCGCATGCGCGTCTTGGAATGGTTGGTGGTGCTGGTAGCACTCGCGGCGGTCTATGGCGCCATCCAGCAGATCCGCGACGTCACCGCGGAGGATCCGTTCCTGTTCCTGCGGCTGTTCACTACCGCGCGCCAGCCACTGCCGTCGTTCGTGGCATTCCTCGGCTTCCTGGTGCCGCTGATGGCGATCGGGCTCGGCTTCGACGCGGTCAACGGCGAGCATACCCGGCGCACGCTATCGCGCATCCTGTCGCAGCCGATCTATCGCGACGCGCTGCTGTTCGGAAAATTCCTCGCCAGCCTCGGCGTCATCGCGATCAGCCTGTTGTGCTTGTGGCTGCTGGTGATCGGGCTCGGCCTAATCATGCTGGGCGTGCCGCCGGGCGCCGAGGAGATGGCACGGGCGCTGATCTTCCTGTTAGTCACCATCGCCTATGCCGGCGTGTGGTTGGCGCTCGCCATGCTATTCTCGGTGATCTTCCGCTCCGCCGCCACCGCGGCGCTGGTGACGCTCGGCCTCTGGCTCTTCCTCTCCATGATCTGGCCTGCGCTGGCTCCGGCGGTGACCGAAGTTTTTGTGTCGCCCGAACACCAGGCGACTTTTGTTGTCACCGGCCAGCTGCTGGCGCGGCTGTCGCCCTCGACACTTTACGGCGAATGCGTCCTGGCGCTGCTCGATCCGACCCCCCGCACGCTCGGGCCGGTCTATTTGAGCCAGCTCGAGGG
>DAIMKK010000342.1:0-3692 GCA_036721745.1 Pseudolabrys sp.
CCGCTTCCTTGAGCGTGCGCGCCTTCGTATAGGCGAATGGCGCCGGCTTCACTGACGTCCTCCCGAAACTTTTTTCGTATTGTGACTGGGAACGCGGACAGGTCAATGTATAAAGCCTGCACAAAATCAGGGGAGGCGCTTATGGCAAAAGAATTCGAAGGCAAGGTGGTGGTCGTCAGCGGGGGCAGCCGCGGCATCGGCCGGGCGATCGCGGCGGCTTTCGCGCGTGAGGGCGCGCAAACGGTGCTTGCGGCCTCCAGTGCGGCCAATCTCGCCGAGGGCGTCAAAGCGGTCGCCGCCGCGGGCGTGCTGGCGCCGATGACGGTTGCTGGCGACCTGCGCATGCTGGCCGGCTGCGAGCAGCTGTTCGCCGAGGTCAACAAGCGCTTCCAGCGTTGCGACGTGCTGGTGAACAATGCCGGCGCCACCAAGGGCGGCAAATTCCTGGAACAGCCGGACGACGCCTGGACCGATGGCTTCGCGCTCAAGTTCCACGCCGCGGTGCGGCTGACGCGGCTGTTCTGGCCGCTGCTCAAGCAGGCGCACGGCAGTATCGTCAATATCGTCGGGGGCGCCGCGCGTACGCCGGGCCCCGATTTCCTGATCGGCGGCGCGGTCAACGCGGCGATGGCGAATTTCGCCAAGGGTCTCACCGCGCTCGGCAATCGCGACGACATTAACATCAACGTCATCCATCCCGGGCAGACGCAGACCGACCGTGTCGAGCAACTGTTCGCGCAATTCGCCAAGGCGCAGAACAAAACGGTGGAGCAGGTGCGTGCCGAGGCGCTGAGCAAGAGCGGCCTGCGCCGCATAGGCCAGCCTGAGGATGTGGCCGAGCTGGCGCTATTCCTGGCGAGCGCCAAGGCGCGCCACATCCACGGTGCGGCGATCGCGCTCGATGGCGGCGGCACGCCAGGGTATTATTGAACTCGTCATTCCGGGGCGCGAGCGCAGCGAGCGAACCCGGAATCCAGAAACACAAACCGAATATGCATCTGAATTCCGGGCCCGGCGCTATCGCGCCGTCCCGGAATGACTAAGTGAGTGTCTTCACAATATCGATGGCCCGCCGCAGCAGCGTCATCGAGGCTTCCAGCGTGCGGAAGGCGGCGTGCGCGGTCAGCGTCACGTTCGGCAACTTCGCCAAAGGATGATCGGGCTTCAGCGGCTCGGCGTGGAACACATCGAGCCCGGCGTGGCGGATATGGCCGCTGTTGAGCGCCGCGATCAAAGCGGCCTCGTCTACCAGCGCACCGCGCGCTGTGTTGACCAGGATCACGCCCGGCTTCATGCGCGCGATGCGCTCGGCCGATAGAAAGCCGCGTGTTTCGTCGTTGAGCGTGAGATTCATCGACACCACATCGGAGCGCGCCAGCAGCGTGTCGAGTTCAGCGAGCGGCACGCCGGCGCGGCGCGTACGGTTCCAGCCGATCACCTCCATGCCCATGCCCTTGCCAATGCGCGCGACTTCGCGGCCGATGCCGCCGAGCCCGATCACACCCAGGGTTTTGCCGAGCAGCTGCACGCCTTCGTGCGGGGTCCACACGCCGCTGCGCACCTCGCGGTCCATGCGCGCGACGTCGCGCGCGGCCGCCACCATCAGCGCAATGGAATGCTCGGCCACCGCGGTATCGCCGTAGCCTTTGATGATGTGAACCTTGATACCGCGCGCCTCCAGTTCGCCGACGTTCATGTAGCTCGCCGGACCGGTGCCGAGGAACACGATGTGCTTGAGTTCCGGGCATTGCGCCACCAGCGGCGTCGGCATGTAGGAATGGTCGTCGATGGCGATGTCATAGCCGCGGATCACGCGCGGCAGTTCCTCGCGCGCGAACGCCTCGCGGTTAACGTCGATTTTCGGATCGTCCGGGCGGATCACGCGCGCCCACACCGGTGCTAGCTGGTCATTGCAATCGAGAAAGACGGTTTTCATGGGATACCGGCGTTGACGGCCCCGCGCACAGAGAATACATGCAAGCGCGCGCCGCTCATCCCGCAGCATAACGCCGAACCGCCGACGCTTCCATGCCGCCCGAAAAGGGCGCAGCCCACTGGAATTTCGATGAAACTTGCAAGTTACAAAGTACGCGGGCGGGACAGCTTCGGTGCGGTCATAGGCGAGGGTTCGGGCGAGGGCGTGGTCGATCTCAAGACGCGGCTCGCCCCGCAATTTACCAGTGTGCTCGATCTGCTGCGCGAGGGCGGGCTCGCGATCGCTCGCGACGTCGTGTACGGCGTGCGCGCCGATTTCCCGCTACGCGAGGTTGAATTTCTGCCGCCGGTGCTTACGCCTGAAAAAATCCTCTGTGTCGGCATCAACTATGCCAACCGCAATGCCGACTACGGCGAGGCCGAGGCGCCGCAATACCCCAGTCTATTCTACCGCGCGCCCGGCTCGCTGGTCGGGCACCTGCAGCCAATCGTGCGGCCAAGGGAATCCGAGCAGCTCGATTACGAAGGCGAGATCGCGTTGGTGATCGGCCGCACCGGACGGCGCATCGCGCCCGAGCGCGCGCTCGAGCATGTCGCGGGTGCCATGCTGTGCAACGAGGGCACCATCCGCGACTGGATGCGGCACGGCAAGTTCAACGTGACGACAGGCAAGAATTGGGACGCCAGCGGCAGCATCGGCCCCTGGCTGGTGACCGCCGACGAGATCGATCTCGGCAAGCCGCTGCACATCACGGCGAAGGTCAACGGCGAACTCACGCAGGACGATACCACTGCCAGCATGATCAAGTCGTTTGCCGAGTTGATTACCTATGTCAGCACCTTCATGACCCTCAAGCCCGGGGATATCATGGTCACCGGCACACCGGTGAAGCTCGGGCCGCGCCGGGAGCAACCGGTGTGGCTCAAGCCGGGCGACGTGGTGGAGATCGAAGTGCCGCCGATCGGCGTGTTGCGCAATACTGTAGTGGCGGAAGCATGAGCGAGGAACGTAAAAACGTCTGCATCATCGCCTGGCCGGCGGCGCATTCGCGCTCCCCGCTAATCCACAATTATTGGATCAAGCAGCACAATCTCAACGCCGAATATAAGCGCGAGGCGGTGCCGCCGGAAAACCTAACCGAGTTCCTGACCCATCTGCGCGAGTACGGCTATATCGGCGGCAACGTCACTGTGCCGCACAAGCAGGCCTCACTCGCGCTGTCGGAGCCGGATGAACGCGCCAAGGCGGTCGGCGCCGCCAATACGCTGTGGTACGACGGCGACACGCTGCGCTCGACCAATACCGACGTCGAGGGTTTCCTCGCCAATCTCGACGCCGCCACGCCGGGCTGGGACCGTGGTTTGGAAACCGCCGCGGTGCTGGGCGCCGGAGGCGGCGCGCGCGCGGTGGTGTTCGCGCTGATCCAGCGCAACGTCGGGCGCATTTATGTCATCAACCGCACCATCGAGCGGGCGGACGCTTTGAAAAAGAAATTTGGCGCCCGCGTGCACGCCGCCAGGTGGGATGAAACCACTGGACTGTTGGGCGGCGCCGGGCTGCTGGTCAATACCACAACTTTGGGCATGGTTGGGCAGCCGCCGCTGGAGATCAATTTGCGTTGTCCGGCCTCGCTGGTGGTGGCGGACTTGGTCTATGCGCCGCTGGAGACCGGTCTTCTGAAGCTAGCGCACGAACGCGGCCTGCGCACGGCCGACGGGCTCGGCATGTTGCTGCATCAGGCGGTACGCGGCTTCGA
>DAIMKK010000343.1:0-3684 GCA_036721745.1 Pseudolabrys sp.
GAAGTCGGCGAGCACGCGCTCGCGCTGGTTCTGCGACTTGTTGCCGTGGATCGCTTCCGCGCCGAAGCCGGATTTCTGCAAAGCACGGACCACCTTGTCGGCACCGTGCTTGGTGCGGGTGAATACCAGCACGCGATCGGTTGTTTCGGTCTTGAGCACCTCGACCAGCAAATTCGGCTTGGCCGACTTTTCGGTCAGGATGACGCGCTGCTCGACGCGGTCGACGGTCGAAGCCTGCGGCGTCACCGCCACGCGGGCGGGGTCGCGCAGCATCGCATCGGCGAGCTTGGTGATTTCCTGCGGCATGGTGGCGGAGAAGAACAGCGTCTGCCGTTCTTTCCGCAGCATGGCGACGATCCGCTTGATGTCATGGATAAAACCCATATCCAGCATGCGGTCGGCTTCGTCGAGCACCAACACCTCGACTTGGTCGAGGCGCAGCGCGCGCTGATTGACCAGATCGAGCAGGCGGCCGGGCGTGGCCACCAGCACTTCGACGCCGTGCGCAAGCGAGCGCACTTGCTTGTTGATCGGTACGCCGCCGATCGCGAGCGCGACGGCGAGCGGACGGATGTGCCGCCCATAGGCGCGGAAGCTGTCGGAAATCTGGCCGGACAATTCGCGCGTGGGCGAGAGCACCAGCACGCGGCAGGCCTTTTTCTCGGGGCGCAGGCGTTTGGTGTGCAGGTGATTGATGATGGGCAGCGCGAAGGCCGCGGTCTTGCCGGTTCCGGTCTGCGCGATGCCGATGACGTCGCGGCCTTGCATGGCGAGGGGAATGGTCTGGGCTTGGATCGGAGTGGGAGTGACGTATTTTTCATCCACGAGAGCGCGGGTGATCGGCTCTACGAGGCCGAAATCGTTAAATGAAGTCAAGGAGTCTCTTTCTTATATGGCGAAGCGGCCGGCTCGCTGATGCGGGCGGCGGAATCGCGGGGTTTAAAGACATCCCGCGTGGCCAGGGTTGTCGGTCGTTTGAGAAACGGAAGAGGCGGGGCGAAATTCGTTTTAAAGAGTTTCGTGCACGCAGCCCGCATACCCGAGATCGGGTCATTCATCCGTGCCGGTCATATGACAGGGGTCGATGGTCTTTTCAAGGCAGGGATATCCCTTATTCCGCCAAATGATGAATAATTTGGTCGAAACAGCACATTCGGCCTGATGGACAAGGCGCTTTAGATCGAGGAATGTCGGGCCCCAAATCGTAGTTATGGGCCGTAACACGCTATCCGGAGCCGTCGAAATGTCATTTGCCGGGGCCTCTAAGGCTCTTTCCCGCTTCACCGTCCTCGACCTCACGCGTGTGCGTTCGGGGCCGACCTGCGTGCGCGAACTCGCCGATTGGGGCGCCAATGTCATCAAGATCGAGACGCCCAAGCGTCTGGAGAAAGGCGAGGGGCCGGGCGGCCCGCGCCAGGGGCCGGACTTCCAGAACCTGCACCGCAACAAGCGCAGCATGACCCTCGACCTCAAATCGCCGCAGGGGCATGCCGCTTTGCTGCGCATGGTCGAGAAGGCCGATGTGGTGGTGGAGAATTTCCGCCCCGACGTGAAGCACCGGCTCGGCATCGATTACGACGCGCTGCGCAAGGTCAACAAACGCATCGTCCTTGCCAGCATCTCCGGCTTCGGCCAGGACGGCCCCTATCGCGACCGGCCCGGCGTCGACCAGATCGCACAAGGGATGGGCGGGCTGATGTCGATCACCGGCCTGCCGGGTCAAGGTCCCGTGCGCGTCGGCATCCCGGTCGCCGATCTCTGTGCCGGACTGTTCTGCGCGCTCGGCATTTTGACAGCGCTGCATGAGCGGGAAGTGTCCGGCGAAGGGCAGTGGATCACCACTTCATTGTTGCAGTCGCAGATCTTCATGCTCGACTTCCAGGCTGCGCGCTGGCTGCAGGCGCACGAGGTGGCTAAGCAGGCCGGCAACAATCATCCGACCTCGATCCCGACCGGCGTGTTCAAGACCCAAGACGGCTACATCAACATCGCCACCGCCGGGCACGTCATGTGGGACCGCCTGTGCCAAGCTATCGGCGCGCCCGACTTCATCGCGCGCGAGGATTTCAAGACGGCCGCCGTGCGCTCGAAGAACCGCGACGCCGTCAATGCCGCGATCGAGGCCAGGACGGTGAACAAGCCCAGCGCGGAATGGATAGATATCTTCAACGAGGCGGGCGTGCCTTGCGGGCCGATCAATACTATCGACCAGGTGTTCGCCGACGAGCAGGTCAAACACCTCGGCATCGCGCAAAACGCAACGCGGCCCGACGGCAAGGAGCAGACCTTCGTCGGCCAGCCCTTCGCGCTGTCGCGCACGCCGAGTAAGATCGCGGTGACGCCGCCCGACCTCGGCCAGCACACCGACGAGGTGCTGAAGGAATTCGGTTTTGCCGACAATGAAATCGCTGAGCTGCATAAGTCCAACGCGCTCTGACGCTGACAACGGAGACTCGTATAATGACGCAGACCGACAAAATGCTGTCCCGCAAAGAGGGTGGCGTCGGCTATATGACCTTCAACAATCCCGAACGCCACAATGCGGTGTCGCTCGATATGTGGGAGGCCGCCCAGGGCATCCTCGCCGACTTTGCCGCCGACAAGGCGGTGCGCGTGGTGGTGGTGACCGGTGCCGGCGGCAAGGCCTTCGTATCGGG
The DNA here is from genome assembly GCA_036721745.1 of Pseudolabrys sp. Classification (GTDB taxonomy): domain Bacteria; phylum Pseudomonadota; class Alphaproteobacteria; order Rhizobiales; family Xanthobacteraceae; genus Pseudolabrys. The sequence continues at coordinate 2,658 of DAIMKK010000343.1, forward strand.
CGCCGATATTTCCAAGTTCGAGAGCGAGCGCTCGAGCAAGGAGGCGATCGACCGCTACAACGCGGCGGTCGATCGAGCCAACACCGCGGTCTACGAGTTCCCCAAGCCGACCATCGCCATGATCCGCGGCTATTGCATCGGCGGCGGCGTGGGCTTGGCGCTCTGCTGCGACCTGCGCATCTGCTCGGACAATTCGAAATTCGGCGTGCCGGCCGCCAAACTCGGCCTCGGCTACGGCTTCAAGGGCATCAAGAAACTGGTCGACGTGGTCGGGCCTTCGTTCGCCAAGGAAATCTTCTTCACCGCGCGCCAGTTCACCGCCCCCGAGGCGCTGACGATGGGCCTGGTCAACCGCGTGCTAGCGGACGCCGAGCTTGAGAAATACGTCAAGGATTATGCCGACACCATCAGCGGCAACGCGCCGATGACGGTGAATTCAGTCAAATATATCGTGGGTGAGACAGTCAAGCCGGAAAGCGAGCGCAACCTGAAGAAATGCGCCGACTTGGTGGCGCAATGCTTCGCCAGCAAAGACTATACGGAAGGCCGCACGGCCTTCATGGAAAAGCGCAAGCCGGCTTTCACCGGCTCGTAAAAAAAATCTCACTCCCCGAAAACGGGGAGGGGCTAAGAAAAACGGGGAGGATTCGCGTGGCGTCGGTTGAGTTGCGGGGCCTGACCAAGCGATATGGCGATGTCGCGGTCGTGGACGATATTTCGCTCGCCATCGAGCACGGCCATCTGGTGTGCCTGCTCGGGCCCTCGGGCTGCGGCAAGACAACGACGCTGCGACTGATCGCCGGCTTCGTCGAGCCGAGCGATGGCGAGATCCGGGTCGGCGACAAATTGATCTCCTCGCCCTCGCATTCGCTGCCGCCTGAGCGGCGCAACATGTCGATGATCTTCCAGAGCTACGCACTGTGGCCGCACATGACGGTGGCGGAGAACATCGTCTACGGCCTCAAGCTGCGTAAAATGGACCGCGACACGATTCGACAGAAGCTCGCCGCCATCCTCGCCACTACCA
>DAIMKK010000344.1:0-3674 GCA_036721745.1 Pseudolabrys sp.
GTCTTTGGGACGCGCAGATGCGATTGACCTTGTAGAGAGTCTCAAAGAAGTTGCTGCGGCGTTGGGCGAGGACCCGGAAAACAATTGCGTAGTGGCGCTCACGCCAGCAACGTCAGTTGTCAATCCGACGAATGCCTATGACCGATGTGATGCCTCTGCGGAGCGCGGCGAGAAACGCTGAAGCGGTCCCTACCACCGAGGTAGACGCGCCCGGCTCGTCGAGGGGTCCGCCCGTCGTCGGTGATCCGGTTTCGGCCGTAACCGAGGCTGAAATCCTGCCCCTCCGAAGGCAGAGGTCAGAGGTTCGAATCCCTTCGGGCGCGCCAGCGATTTCAATTGACCTCGCGGCCGTGCTCGGTACTCTCGAAATGCTGGAGAATGCATCACCCAATTCCAACACAAATCGCGACAGCACCCCCACCCTGTCCGAAGACTACTGACATGCTCGGTAAGCTGACGATTGACGCCCTGCCGTTTTACAGTGACATCGCCATGGGCGGCGCACTGATCACCGTGTTCGGCGCACTTGGCGTGGTTGCGCTCATGACTTGGCTCGGCCAATGGCGCTATCTGTGGACCGAATGGCTGACGAGCCTCGACCATAAGAAGATCGGCATCATGTACGTGACGCTGGCGCTGATCATGTTGGTGCGCGGCTTCATCGATGCCATGATGATGCGGACCCAGCAGGCGGTCGCACTCGACTCGCATGGCTATCTGCCGCCGGGCCATTTCGATCAGATTTTCACCTCCCACGCCACCATCATGGTCTTCTTCGTGGCGATGCCGTTCCTGGTCGGCCTGTTCAACGTCGTCGTTCCGCAGCAGATCGGTGCGCGCCACGTGGCGTTCCCGTTCATGAACTCGGTGAGCCTGTGGCTGACCGCGTCCGGCGCCGCTTTGGTTATGATCTCGCTCGTCATCGGCAAGTTTTCCACCGCTGGCTGGAGCGCTTACCCGCCCTACTCGGAAGCGCAGTTCAGTCCGGGCGTCGGCGTCGATTACTGGATCTGGGCGATCCTGGTCAGCGGCGTCGGCTCGATGCTGACCGGGATCAATTTCCTCGTCACTATCGTCAAGCGGCGCGCGCCCGGCATGCGGCTGATGATGATGCCGCTGTTCACCTGGACGGCGCTGTGTACCAACATCTTGATAGTGTTCGCCTTCCCGGCTTTGATCGTTGCTGCTGCGCTGCTTGGTCTCGACCGCTATCTCGGCATGCACTTTTTCACCAATGGCGACGGCGGCAACATAATGAACTATATCAGCCTGTTCTGGATGTGGGGCCATCCCGAAGTCTACATCCTGATTTTGCCGGCGTTTGGCGTCTATTCCGAAGTCGTGGCGACGTTCTCGGGCAGGCGATTGTTCGGCTACGAGTCGCTGGTCTACGCGACTGCGGTCATCACCGTGCTCTCGCTCATCGTCTGGCTGCACCATTTCTTCACCATGGGCGCCAGCCCTGACGTGAACGCCTTCTTTGGCAGGGCGGCCCCGCTCATCGCCGTGCCGACAGGCGTGACGATTTTCGACTGGTTATTCACGATGTATCGCGGCCGGGTGCAATTCTCTGTGCCGATGCTGTTTACGCTCGGCTTTATCGTAACGTTTGTCATTGGCGGCATGACCGGCGTTTTGCTCGCGGTAGCGCCGGTCGACATGCACAATACAACCTTCCTGGTGGCGCATTTCCACAACTTGCTGATCCCCGGGGCGCTGTTCGGCTATTTCGCCGGCTACCAGTATTGGTTCCCAAAGGCGTTCGGCTTTCGGCTCGAGGAAAAATGGGGCCGGCGCGCCTTCTGGGCCTGGATCGTCGGCTTCTGTCTGGCCTTCATGCCGCTGTATATTCTCGGCTTCATGGGCATGCCGCAGCGCCTCGATCGCTACTATGTCGCCGGCTGGCAGCCGTATCTCATCGTCGCCGAATTCGGCGCCCTCTTCATCCTGTGTGGCATCACCTTCCTCGCCATCCAGCTCGCCGCCAGCATCCGCGACCGCGCCGCGCTTGCAGTCTCGACCGGCGATCCGTGGAACGGCAGGACGCTGGAATGGGCGACCGCCTCGCCGCCGGCGGCCTACAATTTCGCCGTCGTGCCACACGTGCACGGCATCGATCCATGGTGGGCCATGAAGCAGGCGGGGACGGCGGGCCACAGACCCGCCCGCTTCCACGACATCATCATGCCCGACGACAGCAGCGCCGGGGTCGTGCTTGGAGCGATGTCGTTCGTGTTCGCCTTTGCGATGATCTGGCAAATCTGGTGGCTGGCCGCCGTCGGCGGGCTCGGCATGTTTGCTGCGGTACTGTCGCAGACTTTCCGTGATCATGCCGAGCACCGCATCCCGGCGAGCGAAGTCGAAGCGATCGAGAACCGCCGCACCATGGCCCCCGCACTCGCACCCGGGGCGCCGACGTGACCGACCCCGTCATCACCGCCGGTTACGGCGATGAAACCGAAGCCGAAGTAGCCGAACGCGCCATCGACGAAAAGGCATACGGCTTCTGGATCTACCTGATGAGCGACGCGATCATCTTCGCGTTGCTGTTCGCGACCTTTGTGGTGATGTCGCATAACACCGCTGACGGGCCTGGCGGGCACACGTTGTTCCGGCTCCCGCATACCTTTGCGGAAACCATGCTGCTGCTGGCAAGCAGCACGACCTTCGGTTTCGCCAGCGTTGCGATCGCAGCCGGGCAACGCTGGCGCACACTGACCTGGCTGGGCGTGACGTTCCTGCTCGGACTTGGCTTCGTCGCCATGGAGATTTCGGAATTCTACGGCATGGCCGTCGCCGGCGCCGGCCCGTGGCGCAGCGGTTTTCTCTCGGCCTTCTTCACGCTGGTCGGCACCCACGGCACTCACGTCAGCGTCGGCCTGGTCTGGATCGTCCTTTTGGGATGCGAGGTGGCGTTGCGCGGGCTGAACCCATTCGTCGCCTCCCGCCTCTACCGGCTGGGCCTGTTCTGGCATTTCCTCGTTATCGTCTGGATCAGCATCTTCTCCGTCGTTTACCTGCCGGGGATTCTCTAGCATGGCGGCCCCGCCGCAATTGTCTAAAGTGCCGACCTCGCCGCACGGCGGGGAAGTCACGATTAAGCCCTACTTGGTCGGCGCCGTTCTAGCGTTGGTGCTGACCGCGATTCCGTTCGGCCTCGTCGCCGCTCGCACGCTGCGGCCGATACAGATCTTTGTCGTCATCGGCGTTGCCGCGATCACTCAGGTCGTCGTCCACTTGCGGTACTTTCTGCACCTCGACTTGAAACCGTCGTCGCAGAATAAACTGATCGCGCTGTGCTTCGCCGCCGTCGTGCTCCTCATTCTGGTCGGCGGCACGCTATGGATCACGTTCGACCTTAATTACCGCTAGGCGGCGGGGAGCTGCCGGGTCGACGGTGAGCACGCGCTGAAAATTGATGTCGGTCTGGGTGCAGGTCAAGCGGGATATGCACGACTACGTCGATGTCGACTATACCAAGATGACGCGGCTGCCGACGCTTTCGGAAGTGCCCAACCCGGTGATGATGGAGCCGCACCTGGTGGTCGAGTATTACTCGCGCTGACGCCCCAAGCCGTTCATTTCACCTCGCGCAGCTGCGAAGCGCGCTGGAGGCCCGCGCGGCGACGGCACGCGGCCGCAAAGAGCGCTGAAGTCTCAGGCGGTCGCCTTCG
>DAIMKK010000345.1:0-3665 GCA_036721745.1 Pseudolabrys sp.
TGGTTCGCCCACTGGCAGGCGATCAGGCCGACGCCACCGGCGGCGGCGTGGATCAGGCAGATGGTGCCCTTGCCGACCTTGTAGGTGCGGTTGACCAGATATTGCACGGTCATGCCCTTGAGCATCATGCCGGCGGCTTGTTCGTAACTGATGTTGTCGGGCAGCTTGACCGCGCGATCGGCCGGCACCAGGCGCTCGGCTGCGTAGCCGCCGAGCGGTCCCACGAAACCGACGCGATCACCGATCTTGAGATCGGTCACGCCGGGCCCGACTGCGATCACCTCGCCCGCGCTCTCATTGCCGGCGATGAACGGCAGGCCGGCCGGTGCCGGGTACATGCCCATGCGGAAATAGCAGTCGATGAAATTGACGCCGCAGGCATGCTGCTTGATCTTGACTTGGCCCTGGCCGGGCGCCGCGATTTGAACGTCCTCGAAAATCAGAGCTTCCGGACCGCCTGCTTTGTGTACGCGCACTGCCGCGACCATAGTTTCACTCCCTCAATGGACTTGGTTGGTTAGACTTGGATTGTTCTGTGGATGGGTGTCGGCGGCGATCATAGGCAGCTAAGCGCCGAACACAAGGCGCCTGTCGCAGGCACGAGCGCCGGGCTAGCGCGCCCCGGACACATTCAGGGCGGCGCCGCTAATGTATGACGCCGCGTCCGACAACAGGAACAGGATCGCTTCGGCGATTTCCTGCGGCTCGCCCGGCCTGGCCATCGGCAGCAGCGGCGTAATCCGCTCGAGCCGGCCGGGCTCGTGGATCTCGGTTTTGGTCGGTCCCGGGCGGATCGTGTTGAAGCGGATGCCCTCCTTCGCCACCTCGCGGGCAAGCCCGACCGTGAGCGCGTCGATGCCGCCTTTGGCCGCCGCGTAGAATACGTATTCGCCGGCCCCGCCGGTGACGCTCGCAATCGACCCCAACATAACGATCGACCCGCCTTTGCCGCCGTTCGCCGTGGACATGCGGCGCACCGCGGCACGCGCGCACAGCAGCCCGCCGTAGAGGTTGACGTCAATCACCTCGCGAATGGTGGCCGCGCTGGCAGCTTCGAGTTTGGAGTTTTTGCCGCCGATGCCGGCACAATGCACAAAATGAGTAATCGGGCCGAGCTCTTTCGTCGCCTGATCGAACACGCGCTCAATCGTCTCCTCGCTCACCATGTCGCCTTGGATGGCGACCGCCTTGCCGCCGGCGGCCTTCACCGCTTCGACCACGCTGCCTGCCGCCTTGGCATTGCTCTTGTAGTTGACCGCCACGTCGTAGCCGCGCTCGCCGGCAAATTTGGCCGTGCAGGCGCCGATGCCGCGGCTGCCGCCAGCAATCAGAAGAACGGATCGTGCCATGGAAAACTCCCGGTAGGTTTAACGACAAACCAGCACGATCACGCAGGCGAGCGCAACAGGCCGGCGACGAAAAAATAGATCGCGATCGCGGCGAGCGGCCAGGTGACATAAGGCCCGGGCGCAAGATTGGCGATCACCGCCAGAAACGCCAGCACAGCCCATACGGCCAGCAGCGCGATGTTGAACAGGCGCAAGCGCTTGACCCGCAGCGGATGCAGGAACTTGATCGGCGCAAAGGACAGCGCGGCCAGCACGGCAACCATAGCGGCGGCAAGCCAATCCGGGGGCTCGAGCAGATAAAGATAAAAAGCGCCCAGGTTCCATACCGCCGGAAAGCCGCGGAAATAATTGTCGGGCGTCTTCATTTGCCGATCGGCAAAATAAAGCGCGCCGGTAATCACGACCAAAACGCCCGCTGGGATCGCCAGCGCGTTCGGCAGCAATCCACTGGCGGCGATCGCGTAAGCGGGCACAAACACGTAAGTCGTAAAATCGACGATGAGGTCGAGCGTCTCACCCGACCAGCGCGGCAAAACATCCGCCACCTTGAATTCGCGCGCCAGCGGTCCGTCGACGCCGTCCACCACCAGCGCCAAGCCGAGGCAGAAAAACATCGCTGCCCAATGCTCGCCGGTCGCAAAAATCAGCGCCAGCAGCGCCAGCGCCGCCCCGCAAGCGGTGAAGATGTGAACGGCGAAAGCGCGAACGCTTGCAAAGCCACTCACTTATTGATTGCCCCAATCGAGCTTGACGATCTCGGCCGAACGGCCAGCCAGGTTCCAGTTGCGCCCATAACCGCGAAAGCGCGACTTGTCGGCGCGCGACACGATGACGTCGGGGCCGATCCAGTATTCGCTGTTGCGGATGACGACGTTCTGGCCCTGCTCTTTGCCGCGCACTGGCGTGATGGCGCCGCCACCGTATTTATCGATGTTGACAATGCGCGTCTCGCCTTGCGTCTCGTAGCTGATCGGCACCTGCCGCACGCCGAGAAACTGGCCGACCAAAATCGACAGCAGATGCGTGGTGCCACCGACGCGGCCGGTGAAAATGCGCGTAAGGCCTTTCACCGCGAGCGCCGAGGCCTTGTCGTCGACGAACAGCGCCGCGGTCCAGTTGCCGCGCGACATGATGCCCGGCAGGTCCATCATCAGCCCGACTTTCAGCCCGGAAAGATCTTCGCTGTCGATGTGCCCGTCGTCGATGCGGATGCCGGCCCAAGTCTGGCAGCGCTCTTCGGTCGGCGGATGGTCGCCGAGCGAGAGCACGCAGGGGCAGAACACCGTGCAACTGCACGACAGCGCCATCTCGCCTTTCAGGGTCCACGCTTCGGTCACTGGTTCACTCCCTGTCTTTTTTAATTTCTAGCTCAATTCACGTGTACCGGCCAATGGGCCGCGAAAGCCGACAGTGCAAACGCAATGCCCGCCACGATCAGCGCAACGCCGACGGCGTAAGTAAAGCGCTTGCCGGTGCCGAGTTTTTCGAACGTCATCACCATGCCGAGCGCCGCCATCCAGATCACGTTCATCACGCCGACCGCGAACATCACCAGCATCATCGCCCAGCAGCAGCCGAGGCAGTAGAGGCCTTGTTTGACGCCGAGCCCGAATACGCCGCGCGGCGTGGTCGCCCAATGGGCGAAGAATAACGGGAACGGGCTCTGGCATTGCGTGAGGCAGGCGTGCTTGAGCGCGGAAAACTGGTAGGTGCCGGCGCCAATGAAGATCGCGCCGGAGAACAGCCCACTCGCCGAGGCCATGCCGGTGTTGAGCAGCGCCGCGCGGGTGAAGGCGAATTGCGCCAGCGTCGCGATGGCGGCGAAGCCAAGCCACACGACTGTGTAGCCGCCCGCCAGCACGAAGGGCGATACGATACGCTCATTTTTGCGCGCGGCCGTATCGGCGATCTCGGCATACGTGAGGATCATCGGCGCCGCGCTCGGCAGCATCATGGCGAGCGTCATGGCGCCCCACATCAAGGCGACGATCGCAAAGCCGCCCGCGCCCCAGGCGCCGTGCGGCAGGGCGCGCGACCGGCATAGCGCATCGTATGCGCCGATACCCGAATACATGAGGCCGAGCGCCAGCCATCCGAGGCCCGCCAGCGCGACGACGCAGATCGCGGCCAGCACTTTCGGCCGTGCAAAGGTGGCGCCCAGCCGCCCGGCGGCGGGCGGCAGATGGGACAGGTCGTGGCCGGCGGCTTCACTCATTCGGTGCGTCCTAGGGCGCTTCCCGTGCATAGCGTATCGCCCCATGCTAGTTAACGGCTAACAAGAACGGACGTTTTGATGCCGGACAAATCTGGTCATAA
>DAIMKK010000346.1:0-3665 GCA_036721745.1 Pseudolabrys sp.
TGACCTGTTGCAATTATGACTCAGTTATTTATGGACGGGCCCTTAGCGCCCTTGGCGCTGCAATGCAGCGAACGGCGCGAGTGCCAAGGCGGAAATGATTATCGTCGCCCTTCCCTGCCCCAACTCTAGGCTAGACGCGGGCATTCGATCTCTGGAGAATGTTTGAATAGGGGCGTGAAAGAGTTCACAGCCCACCGGCAAACGCCACGCTAGTTTCGTGATCGCCGGCAGCTTGGCTGGCACTACCGCGTAATCCAACGCGCCAGATGATTGGTGCGGACGCCCGGACTCGAACCGGGATGGAATTTCTTCCTAGGGATTTTAAGTCCCTTGCGTCTACCATTCCGCCACGTCCGCACGGCATGCTTCACTTACCGCCGGCGCGCGGCGGTAGGCCCACGCGACGGCGTGTCATCCTATTTCGGTAATAACTGGCTCCAGGCCGGGTCCCAGTCCTTGCCGGTGGCATCGACCACGCGGCCGTCCTGCTCGAAGAACTTGTTGGGGATCTGGAACATGGCGATGAACGTGCCGCCTTTGGGCGCCCAGGCCACGTGCCGGCTCCCCGCGGGCCGCCAGACGAATTCGCCGGGCCCGACCTCGATGCCGGCATCGGGGCCTTCCTTGTCGACCAGAGAGCCTTCCAGCACGTAAGTCTGCTCGATCAGCACGTGTTCGTGATCCGGCAGCACCGCGCCAGGCTCCATTTTGAACAGCAAGGTGGCGAGCCCGCTTTTGGGATCGAACAGCAGCGTCTTCATTTCGCAGCCGGGAAAGCGCAGCTTCTGCCACGGCATGTCCTGCGGACGCAGGTGATGCGAACGCAGATCGTCGACGGGCAAATCTTGAACACGATTGGCGTTCTGGGACTTCGGCTTGACGTTCATCGCTTTCCTCCCGGGCGGCAGGCAACAATACACCGAAAAGGTGGCTAGTTCTCCAATTTAATATGGGCTTGCACGATGACCTTGCCGAATTTTTCGGTCTCCGATTCCACGAAGCTCGCGTATTCCTTGGCCGACATCAGCCGCGGCACGATGCCCTGCACGGTCAACTTGTCGGAAATCGAGGGGGTCAGCAGCGCCGTGTTCACGATGTCGTTGAGGCGGTCGACGATCTCGCTCGGCGTGCCGCCGGTCGCGAACATGCCGAACCAGTTGAGCAGCTCGTAACCGGCCAACCCCGGCGCGCCTTCGCTTAAGGGCGCCACGTCCGGCAATTGCGGCATGCGGTCCTTCGAGGTGACAGCGACCGCGCGCAGCTTGCCCGCCTTGATCAGCGGCAGCGCCGCCGCGAGACTCGTGAAGCTCATGGTGACGGCCCCGGTCGCCACGTCCGTCACCGCCGGCGCCGCCCCGCGATACGGCACATGCAAAACATTGGTGCCGGCCATCATGTTCATCAACTCGCCTGCAAGCTGTTGCGGATTGCCGACGCCGGAGGAGGAGAACGACAATTTCCCAGCATTGGTCTTAGCGTAGGCGATCAGCTCCTGCGGATTGTGCACCGGCGTTGAGTCGGCAACGACCACCACGCAGGGCACGATGCCGATGAGCGCGATCGGCGTGAGCTCGCGGCGTGGATCGTAGGTCATCTTGTCTTTGTACAGATGCGGGCTGATGGCGATCTCGCCCGAGGTCGCCATCAGCAGCATGTAGCCGTCAGGTGCCGCCTTGGCGACTGTGTTGGCGGCAAGCATGCCCGCCGCGCCTGTGCGGTTCTCGACGATCACCGTCTGGCCGAGCGCGTTCTTGAGCGGTTCGGACATGAGGCGCGCCGAGATGTCGATGCCGCCGCCTGGCGGAAAACCGGCGATGATGCGGATAGTCTGCGTCGGATAAGACTGCGCCAACGCCGGCCCGGCCAGGAATGAAGCACTCGCGCTGGCGAGGAATGTGCGTCGGGTCAGCATGTCGTCCTCCCTACTTTTTTGTCTCAATCGCCGCCCTCGCGGATCGGCGGCACGAAAGCCAAGCCGGTATCCCAAGGGAAATAGATCCAGGTATCCTGCGACACCTCGGTGATGAAGGTGTCGACCAGAGGCCGTCCCATCGGCTTGGCATAGACGGTGGCGAAATGCGCGGCCGGCAGCAGGTCGCGCACCACGCGTGCGGTCTTGCCGGTATCAACCAGGTCGTCGACGATGAGGACGCCCTTGCCCTGCCCGCGCAGCGTGGACACTTCCGGCGCGACGCCTTTGAGCACCTTCAACTCGCCCTGGTTCTTGTAGTCCTGGTAGCTCACCACGCACACGGTCTCGATGATCCGCACGTTCAATTCGCGCGCCACGATCGCCGCCGGCACCAGCCCGCCGCGCGTGATGGCGACGACGGCCTCGAACGGCCCCGCCTCGTGCAGCCGCCAGGCCAGCGCGCGCGAGTCGCGATGGAACTGGTCCCAGGAGACGGGAAATATTTTATCCGGACGCGGCGGGCTCTCGGGTTGCGGTTTCACCATGGGTTATTGGCGCGCTGCGGCCGCCAGTTGCGATTTCACCTGTTTGAGCATGTCCTCGACCGCGCCTTTCGCCGTTTTCAATTTTTCCGGATCGCGCGAACGCACCACGATATTGGTGTTGGGCCCGAGGTTCTCATCAAAGAACGGATAGCTGCCGATGATGGTATCCGGATTGGCCTTGGCGATGGCGCCCAATTCGGTGCCGACGTCGCCTTCCTTGGCGTCGGCGCGGATGGTCTCCGACAGCAGCTTGGCGCCGGTTTTCAGTTTCGGCGCCACCTCGTCGACCATCGCCTGCATGATCGAGGGCACGCCCGCCATCACGATCACGTTCTCGATCCAGAAGCCGGGCGCGCCCGATACTTTGTTCTTCACCAGCGCGGCGCCGTGCGGGATGCGCGCCATGCGCAGCCGCGCCTCGTTGAGCTCGCCGCCGATCTTGGCCATGCGCTCCTTCAGGATCGCGACCGCTTCGGGGTGATGACTGATCGGCACGCCGAATGCCTTGGCGATGCATTCGGCGGTGATGTCGTCATGGGTCGGCCCGATGCCGCCGGTGGTGAAAAGATAGGTGTAGCGCGCGCGCAGCGTATTGACCGCATCGACGATCGCCGTCTCGTCGTCGGAGATCACCCGCACTTCCTTGAGGTCGATGCCGATGGCGGTGAGATAATCGGCGATGAAGCCGATGTTCTTGTCCTTGGTGCGGCCCGACAGGATCTCGTCGCCGATGACCAGCACCGCCGCGGTAACAAGCTCCGGGTTGGCGTTCATGGCGATCATTGAATCCTTTAAAAGCCCGGTCAAACACCTAGCGTGGCCCCGCAGGCCACTCAAGTTGCGGAGAATGGGCGCAGCCGCAATGCCCCCTCCCGCTAGCGCTCTTCGCCCATTATTTAGGCACAAACGCACCGGTCCGACCTCTGTAAATACGTGTTTTTCCTGAGTTTTTCTTGGCCTGAAGCTTGCACCTAATTAGCCGGGAACGGCCGCCGCCCGCGTCCCCTGCACAAAAGGAAACAGTCGGGTGGTCTGGCGTTCCTCGTCGGCGGCCGCGTGCTGGGGGTCCGAGATGGTTGTCGCTTTCGATGAGATGAAGAGAGCCGATGGTGGCGTGCGGCCGGCCTATGGCGAACTGTCGCGCTGGCTCGAAGAGGTGCCGGCCGACGTGCTCGACTATCGAAGGCGTGAAGCCGAGCTGTTGTTCC
>DAIMKK010000347.1:0-3626 GCA_036721745.1 Pseudolabrys sp.
ATCGCCCGGCTCGCCGAATACGACGTCGTCGGCGGTTCGTTTGCCTGCGACGTGGACAAATGCCGCGCCGGCCCAGCGCTCGAGAATAGTCCCGTCAGCTTGGCGGAAGCGCCACTTGTTGTACCGCTCGATTCCGAGGGACTCGAGCACCTCGGCCGGGACCCAGGACAATTCCGCGCCAGTGTCCACCAGCACGGACCTGAGCATTCGTCTCTCGCCCGTACGGGCGGGATTCTCGATGTCGATGTCTACGCGAAAAGTTCCCATGTCGTCGGGCATAATACCTCCTGAGATCACTCTGCCGAGTTCCGCCCTCAGCTCGCAATCGCACCCTGAAATGAGCGGTAGCAGTTACTGCTGCCGCCACTCCACCAAAGGCGCATCGAGAATCGCCATCTGCACGGCATCGGCGATGTCCCGACGCAATGCTTCATGCCGCATGTTGGCGCGAGTCGGGTCGACGCGATTTGTCAGCAGCACCACGAAAAGCCCGCGCTCGGGATCGGCCCAGATGCTGGTGCCAGTGAAGCCGGTGTGACCGAATGATCGTGGCGAGAAGTAGTGCCCCGCGCTCGAGCGGTCACTCGGCGTATCCCAGCCGAGGGCGCGACTGGAGGAGCGAGATTGGCGCGCGGTCCAGCGCGTGACGGTGGTCGGCTGAATGAGCCGCACGCCGCCGTACTGCCCGCCGTTGAGAAGCATCTGGACGAACACTGCGACATCGCGCGCGGACGAAAAGAGCCCGGCGTGTCCGGCAACTCCGCCGAGTGCGCAGGCGTTCTCGTCGTGGACGATGCCGTGCACGTGGGTGTGGCGATAGACCGTGTCCATCTCCGTCATCGCGATGCGGTTGAGCGACGGGTGATCCGCGCGAAACGCCGCTGTACAATCACTGTCGGCCGGGATCGGTCCTGTCGCCAGCGGATTGAAGCCAGTGTCGTGCATGCCGAGCGGCTGCCACACGCGTTGCGCGAGAAACTGATCGAGCGGCATGCCGGTGATGCGCTCGATGATCAAGCCCGCAAGCACGAAGTCCCAATCGCTGTACACGGTGCTGTCGCCTGGCGGGTACGCGAGCGGGCGCGCGTTGATCTCGCGCAGGTAATCGGCGCGACCGCGGTGCTCGCGCCACAGGGGCGCAAATGCTTCGAAGCCGCCGCTGTGGGTCAAGATCATCCGCACGGTGATTCGCGCCTTTGCCGTATCATCGAGCTCGGGCAGGTACGTGTGCACTGGCGCGTCCAGGTTCAGTCGGCCCTCGTCCTCCAGAATCATCGCCGCCGTGGCGGTGGCGACGACTTTGGTGAGCGACGCCATGTCGAACATCGTCGAGTCGGTCACTGGCGGTGCGTCGGGCGCGACGTCGATCCGGCCGTAGCTACGCAGGTGGACGAGTCTGCCCCAGCGGCCCACTGCCAGTGCGACGCCGGGGGCCGCGCCCTGCGCGATTCCGACCGAGACGATCGAATCGAGGCGCGCGCCAAGGTCGCGAGCCATGCCGACGCTGGCGGGATCCGCGGGAATGAGATTGGACACTGGTGAGAGCCGGACGGACGGATGATTGGCGGACGCGGTGGCGCAGCCCGCGAGCAGCACACAAAGCGCGATGAGTCTGGTGGAATTCATTGGAGGCGGGAAACATGCAGCTTGCTCCAACGGAGTGCCATTCGGGGAAGCTCTGAGGCTCGAGCGGCCAAATAGCCGTTGAAATGTGTCTAGTTACTAGACATATTTATGCCCATGAACGCGCGCCAGGTCGCCGTCGCTGCAGCGGCAGATACCAAGTGGTTGATGAATTCGGCGACCCTTCTACGCAGGCGACTGCGGTATAGCGTGACCGAAGCCAGATGGTGGGGGCTGGTCAGGCTCCTTACGGAAGCCCTGGCGTTGCCGCTCACTACCGCGGCGCGCGCTGCCACGGCCGCCTTCGAGGCAGGCTCGAAACGGGTAATCACGATCGGGGCCGACCCAACGGATTCGGCCGCACTCCAGATCGATCTCGATCGCTACGGATCAATCTTCCTGGCGAATCTATCGAGAGCTCTCGTGCACGAGACGCCAAAGCGGAGAGGGCGGCCGTCGCGCCCGGCAAAGGGCAACGACGCAATCACACGGGCGCGCAATTACGGCGTCGACCTCGGACTCGTCCGCGCGGCACTCGAGCGAACCCCGGCCGAGCGACTGGCGATGCTGGAGGCGAATGCTCGTTTCGTGCGGGTGATGCGGAGGAATGGCAAGTGAGCTTCGCCTCGATGCTCAGTCGACTCGTCGCCAATAAGGTCCGATTCGTGGTCGTGGGCGGCCTGGCCGCTGCTGCGCACGGCTCCTCCCGAGTCACCAACGATCTCGACATCTGCTACGATGCGCTCGATAGCAGGAACGTCGAAGCTCTGGCGAAGGTGCTAGGTCGCTGGCACGCGTATCCGCGTGGTGTCGAGGAAGGCCTTCCCTTCATCATGGACCAGCGTACCCTTCGTGGCGCACCAATTCTCACGCTGACGACCAGCGAAGGAGACATCGACGTCATGGATCGGATCGCGGGAATTGGCGACTACGCCAAGGTCCGGAAGCATTCTGAAAAGATTGCGGCACTCGGAGTGAATTTCCGCGTTCTCGACCTTCCCTCTCTGATCAAGGCCAAGCGGGCAGCGGGCCGGCCGCGCGATTTCGAACACCTTCCAGAGCTCGAGGCGTTGCTCGCGCTACGCAACAAAGCCAGGCCGAGCCGGAATAGGGATTAACATCGCCGGGCGACGACCACGATGGGGATAATTACTTCAGACATGCGCGCGGTAATAAAGCTGCCTTAACCGGCCGCACCATCGGTGAAGCAAGGAGCGCTGCCGAACCAATAGTCGCGGCTCTTGCCAACGCGTTCACATTATCCGCATCGTTGGCAGCCATGATTACTCCAGCGCTTCGCCTCACCGTGCTCGGCACGGCAGCTCTTGCCGGTCTCCTCGGCGCGCATCGCGCCAAGCCGCCGCGCGTCACCATTGACACCGGCACGCTCGAAGGAGTCGTCGATTCCTCCACCGGGGTGATGGTGTTTCGCGGAATTCCTTACGCCGCCCCGCCCGTTGGTGAGCTGCGCTGGAAGCCGCCCCAGCCCGCGAAGCACTGGAGCGATGTGCGGCCCGCAAGTCAGCTCGGCCACAACTGCATCCAGCACCAGCCTTACTCCGACATCGATCCTTTTGCCGCCGGCGTCTCCGAGGACTGCCTCTTTCTCAACGTCTGGACGAATTCGCTGGACGCGCGCGCGCCACGGCGCCCGGTGATGGTGTGGATTCACGGCGGCGGCTTTTTCGCCGGATTCGGCGGCGAAGAACGCCACAACGGTGCGCGGCTCGCGCAGAAGGGCGCCGTCGTCGTCACGCTCAACTATCGGCTCGGAGCCTTCGGCTTTCTCGCGCATCCCTCACTCGCCGCCGAGTCACCGCACCACGCCGCGGGCAACTACGGGCTCCTCGACCAGATCTCCGCTTTGCAGTGGGTGCAGCACAACATCGCGCACTTCGGTGGCGATCCGTCGCGCGTGACGATCTTCGGCGAATCGGCCGGGGGATTTAGCGTCGGCTCGCTCATCGCTTCGCCATTGGCGAAAGGACTTTTTCAGCGCGCGA
>DAIMKK010000348.1:0-3623 GCA_036721745.1 Pseudolabrys sp.
CGGCCTCGGTGAAAAATCCGCCGCCCTGGATCGGCGGCAATTGCGCCGGATCGCCCAGCACCAGCACAGGCACGCCGAACGACAGCAGGTCGCGGCCGAGCTCGGCATCGACCATTGAGCATTCGTCGATGACGATCAGCGCGGCCTTGGAGGCGGGCGCCTCGTCCCACAAATCGAAGCTGGGAATTTCCTCGCCGCTCTCGCGCGCCCGGTAGATCAGGCTGTGGATGGTGGAGGCGCCGGTGCAGCCCTTACCGCGCATGACGGAAGCCGCCTTGCCGGTGAAGGCGGCGAACTTCACCTCGCCGTCGGCGTGCTCGGCCAGGTGGCGGGCGAGCGTGGTCTTGCCGGTGCCGGCATAGCCGAACAGTCGGAACACCTGCGGCGTGCCGTTCGAGCCGGGCTTGCCCTTCAGCCAGATAGCGACGGCATTGAGCGCGGCGTCTTGATGGAGGGAGAACTGCGGCATGGGGGAAATCAATAGAGCATGCGGGCCAATTGGAAAAGAACGAAATGTGAACATACAGGTTCGTCATTCGCCCAGTGGAAAGTTCTTGCCGGCGTCATCGCGCCGTCATTTCATGTCGATATGTCTCGACATATGGACGCGAAAAAATCGCAGGCCGCCTTCGCCGCCTTGGCGCAACCGACGCGGCTCAAAGCCTTCCGCAGACTGGTCGCCGCGCATCCGCAAGGCCTGCCGGCCGGCGAGATCGCCGCCTTCTGCAAGGTGCCCCACAACACCATGTCGACGCATCTCGCCGCATTGATGCGCGGCGGGCTGATCGCGGTGGCGCGGCAGGGCCGTTCGATGAACTACCGCGCCGATCTCGACGGCTTCCGCGGCTTGGTCGATTTCATGCTGCGCGACTGTTGCGGCGGGCGGCCGGACATCTGTGCGCCCGTAGTCGAGGACTTCAACGCCGCGGGCTGCGCGCCGGCGCGCAGCGCATGATCCCGAAAAGTGGAAACCGGTTTTCGGATCAGATCATGCGCAATGTGAAAGAGCCGGCGTCATGAAACTCTATATGTTCGAGCATTGCTCGCTCTGTTTCCGCGTGCGGATGATGGCCGCGCTCAAGCAAATGCCTTTGCAGGAAATCGTCGTGCGCGACGACGATAGCGACACCATGGTCGGCCTTGTCGGCAAGCGCGTGATCCCGATCCTAGTCAAAGACGACGGCCAACCCATGCTCGAAAGCATGGATATGGTGAAATATATCGAAGGCCTCGGCCCGCCAGCTTTGGTTGGGCCGGAACGTCCCGTGATTGCCGCTTGGGCCGACGCGACCGTATTGAAAACGGCGCCGCTGACCATGCCGCGTTATCCGCTGCTCGGCCTGCCCGAATTCGCCACGCTCGCCGCGCTCGCGCATTACGCCGCGCGCAAGTTCAAAACCTACGGCGATTTCACCGAGTTGCGCAGCCATACGCGCGAGCAGATCCAGGAGGTCGTGCCGAAGCTCAACGAACTCGACGCCTTGATCGAGAGCCCGCAAGCGGTCAATGGCACGCTGTCGCTGGACGATATTCGCGTGCTGCCGCTGCTGCGCTCGGTTGCGGTGGTCAAAGGATTGTCGTTTCCGCGCCGTGTTCGCGACTACTTCGAAACGATGATGAGCCGCATCGGCTTCAAGCCTTTGCCGGCGGCCTGAAGCTTAGGGAGGTCGCGTTATGAAGGACCACTACAACGTCCTGTTCCTCTGCACCGGAAATTCGGCGCGCTCGATCATCGCCGAGGCGATCCTCAATCGCGAGGGACGCGGCAAATTCAAAGCCTTCAGCGCCGGCAGTCACCCGAAAGGCAACGTCAATCCGCGCACGCTCGATCTATTGCGCAAATTCAACTACGACGTTTCGACTTTGCGCTCGAAATCATGGGGCGAATTCGCGCAGGTCGGCGCCCCCGAGCTCGATTTCGTCTTCACCGTTTGCGATAACGCCGCCGGCGAATCGTGTCCGTTGTGGCCGGGCCAGCCGATCACGGCGCATTGGGGCATTCCCGATCCGGCCGCAGCAGAAGGCAGCGAGGCCGAGATCGCGCTGGCGTTCAAGGACGCCTATCGCATGCTCAGCCGCCGCATCGATTTGTTGCTGGCGCTGCCGATCGAAAAGCTCGACCGCCTGGTGCTGACCACGCGGCTCAAGGCCATCGGCCGCAGCGAAGGTGCGACGGAAAAGGCCCAGCATGTCGACGTTTGAACGTTATCTGACCGTGTGGGTCGCGCTTTGCATCGTCGCCGGCATTGCGCTTGGCCACGTTATGCCGGAAGTCTTCCAAGCGATCGGCAGCGCCGAGATCGCCAAGGTCAACATGCCGGTGGCGGCGCTGATCTGGCTGATGATCGTGCCGATGCTGGTCAAGATCGATTTCGCCGCGCTCGGACGCGTGCGCGAACATTGGCGCGGCATCGGCGTTACGCTTTTCATCAACTGGGCGGTGAAGCCGTTTTCGATGGCGGCGCTCGGCTGGCTGTTCATCGGTTATCTGTTCCGGCCCTATCTGCCACCCGGCCAGATCAACTCCTACATCGCCGGGCTGATCATTCTGGCGGCGGCGCCCTGCACCGCGATGGTGTTCGTGTGGAGCAACCTGACCAAGGGCGAGCCGCACTTCACGCTCTCGCAAGTGGCGCTCAACGACACCATCATGGTGTTCGCTTTCGCGCCGATCGTCGGGCTGCTGCTGGGCCTATCGGCGATCACGGTGCCATGGGGCACGCTGGTGCTCTCGGTCGTGCTCTATATCGTGGTGCCTGTGCTGGTGGCGCAGGTCCTGCGCCGCAACGTGCTGGCAAACGGTGATGCGGCCGCGCTTGCAAGCTTACTGAGCAAGTTGCAACCGCTGTCGCTGATCGCGCTGTTGGCGACGCTGGTGCTGCTGTTCGGCTTCCAGGGCGAGCAGATCCTGGCGCAGCCGCTGATTATCGGCCTGCTCGCGGTGCCGATCCTGATCCAGGTCTATTTCAACGCCGGCCTTGCCTATCTGCTCAACCGGCTGGCGGGCGAACAGCATTGCGTTGCCGGACCTTCCGCGCTGATCGGCGCCAGCAACTTCTTCGAGCTGGCCGTTGCCGCGGCCATCAGCCTATTCGGCTTCAATTCGGGCGCCGCGCTTGCCACCGTCGTCGGGGTCTTGATCGAGGTCCCGGTCATGCTGTCCGTGGTTGCGATCGTGAACCGCAGCCGCGGCTGGTACGAACGCGGCATATAATCAAGTGCCGCAACGTCGGCGCCGCATTAGAGTTGCCCGCATCTCGCATTGCCCTTTCGCGCTTCCCATGTTTAAGGTCGCGACCTTTTTTCCTGCCCGGACCTCGCATGGCTCGTGACCAGATCGACATGACCCCGATTGAGACGCGCGACGAACTCGTCGCCTGGCTCGAAGCGGGCTGCAAGCCGAAGGCGCAATTCCGCGTCGGCACCGAGCACGAGAAATTCGCCTTCACCGTGCAGGGTCACCGGCCGGTGCCCTATGCAGGCAAGTGCAGCATCCGCGCGCTGCTCGAGGGCATGCATGGCCTGCTCGGCTGGGAACCGATCATGGAAGGCGACAACATTATCGGCCTGTTCGACGTCACCCATGGCGGCGCCATTTCGCTGGAGCCGGGCGGCCAGTTCGA
>DAIMKK010000349.1:0-3621 GCA_036721745.1 Pseudolabrys sp.
CGGCCGCATTGGATAAAAAAATTATACCTTGAGCGCCACCAATGGCTGACCGGCGGCCCGGCAAATTCAGCTAACTATTTGATATATAATATGTATTCATGATGCGCGGGTAGTTGGCACGGCCTATGCGATGTAGGAACCGAGAGAAAGATCAAAACAAAGGGCCTCGCTGAGGCCAAAAAAACAGGAGTTCGCCATGACCGCCCTTCGCAAAATCCTCATCGAGGAAGAGACCGTCTTCACCGCCCCGGTTGCCCGGGTGCCTGCCACCAAGCTCTACGTCGTCGCCAACAACGTCCCGACGGAAGCTCCCGCGGAAGAGGGCAATGCGCTCAAGAATATCCTCCTGTTCTTCGCCGCGCCCTTCATCGGCTTGGTCTACATCGTTGCCTTCCCGGTCGTCGGCCTCGTCGCCCTTGCGGTGCTGGCCGGCCGACTCGCCGCCAAATACGAAGCGGTCCGCACCACTGCCCGCGTCTTGAAAAATGTCGGAATGGCGGTTGCCGCCCCGGTGCTCGGCCTCGCCTACGTCGTGTTCTTCCCCTTCATCGGCCTGGCCGCGTTGGCCTGGATGGGTGGCCGTGCCGTGATCGCAGCCGGCGCGCGCTGAATGAGATAGATCAATGAAGTTTCGACCGACTTGCGCCAGACAATTCCACCAATGTCTTGATCATCTCCCGGGGGGTTATGGCCCCCCGGATGGTGTTTAATGCGAGGCTGCCATGGGACCGAAGATCGATCGTTACAACGCCTCGCGCAGAATTCTGCCCGGCTTCCTGAAGAACGGCTTCGCGATTGCGGCACTCGCCGCTGCGCTTATCCTGCTACCGGCCACCACGGCGCCGACATTCGCGTCCGACCCCGTCCCAGCGCCTTCCGCAGCCGACCAGAATTGCCTTGGCTGTCATGGCGCCGCCGGCATGGAGAAGAAGCTGGCGGACGGCGATACTCTGCAATTGCACGTGCCGGCCGACGCGTTCGTAAAATCCGTGCACGGCGCCAATGGCTGCACCAGTTGCCACTCCGACGTCGATCCCGCAGCGCATCCGCCCACGGACAAGAAAATTGACAGCAAGCGCAGCTTTGCGGTCGCCACCATCCAAGTATGCCGCACCTGCCACGCCGACAAATTCGAGCAGTGGGAGAGCAGCATTCACGGCGCACTGGTGCGCAGCGGCAATCCGGCGGCGCCCGTCTGCACCGACTGTCATAATCCGCATGCGGTCATCAAGGACGCGGCGACGAAGATCGACCAGGTTCCCTGCAAGAATTGCCACGCCGACATTTACACCGCCTACCTCGGCAGCATGCATGCAAAATCTCGGATTGGTTCGAAGGATAGCTACGCGCCGATCTGCTCGGGCTGTCACAGCGCCCACGCCGTAAAACCCACCTCGCTCGGCCAGGGTCCCGAGGCGGCCTGTTTTGGCTGCCATGCCGGCGCGCTGGAAAGCCATCAAAAATGGCTGCCCAACGCCGCTCTGCATTTCGAAGTCGTGTCTTGTCCCGCCTGCCACACCCCCGGCGCGCAGCGCAAAGTCGATCTGATGCTGATCGACGGCAAGGGCCACGCGCGCGGGACCGAACAGATCGGCGTGCCGCTGTTCGATGCCAGCACCAATTCGGACGGCAAGGGAATCGATGCGCAGGCGCTGTGGAATCTCATGCAGACGCTCAATCGCAGCGGCATCGCCGGCAAGACCGTCTTGCGCGGACGTCTGAACGTGCTCACCGGCCCGCAGGCGCACAGTGGCCGACAAGAGCAAGGCGCTCAGCGACTGCCACACCTGTCATCGCGCAGGATCGCAGGCCTTCCAGAGCGTGACCATCTCGCTGGTCGGGCCGGACGGCCGGCGCGTCGGCTACGGCGCCAACGCGGATGTGCTGAATTCGGCATTCTCGGTCGACTCGGTGCGCGGCTTCTATGCGATCGGCGGCACCAGAATAAAGCTCCTGGATATTCTGTTGATCCTCGCCATCTTGGGCGGCGGCGGCATCGCCGTCGGCCACGTTTTCCTAGGCTGGATGTTCAAGCGCTTCGGCCTCTATCATCCGCAAAACGGACATGGCCATCCGCCAGCCAGTGGCGGCGATAAACCCAAGGCGGCGGCCTGACAGCACAGCAGCGTTATAAGGATCTGCATCATGAGACTCTACATTCACCCGCTGCCGGTCCGCATCTGGCACTGGACCAATGCTCTCGGCTTCGTCTTGATGATCCTGACGGGGATGCAGATCCGCTATGTCGGGCTGATCGATGTGGTGTCGTTCCGCACCGCGGTCAGCGTGCACAATTTTGTTGGCTTCGTGCTGATCGCCAATTTTTGCCTGTGGCTGGCGTTTTACATCACGTCCGACCGCGTCCGCGCCTATCACTCGGAGCTGAACCTGAAGAAGCATTTCATCGGCAGCTTCCGGCAGGCCTATTACTACGCCTTCGGCATATTCCGCGGCGATCCCAATCCGTTCACGCCGACAATCTACCGCAAGTTCAACCCGCTGCAGAGCATGATCTACCAGATCATCATGATGCTGCTCTTCCCCGTCCAGATCTATACCGGCATCCTGCTGTGGGACGTAAAGCGGTTCTCCGCGCAGGTCGATTTCTTCGGCGGCGTGCGGGTGATCGACACCGTACATGTGCTGATCTTCATCGCTTTCGTCTTCTACATCTTGGTTCACGTCTATCTCGGCACGCTCGGCCACACCCGCACGGCGCACTTCAAATCGATGATGACCGGCTACGAGGACATCGACGAGGAAGCCGCGGCGGAATGAAGACCACGCTGGCGGCGGCCGGCGCGCTTATGACGACGCGTCCGGGATATCGTTGGCGTCGTGCTCGGTGTCGCGCACGCGGATGGTGTATTTCTTCATCAGCGCCTGGAAGTTCGGACGCTGCATGCCGGTTTCCTCGGCGCTTTTTGTCACGTTCCAGTCATTGCGCTTGAGCGCCTCGAGCACGAACTGCTTCTCGATGTCCTCTACCGACTTTTCGCGAGCCGCCTTTTTGACCCGCTTGAGTTCGTCACCGGTGCGCGGTACCGCGAGGTCGGCCTGCGACTGCGCGGAATCGACGATGTTGACGAGGTAGGCCTGGCGGATGACGTTGTCGTTGGTCAGGATCGCCGCCCGGTGCATGACGTTTTCGAGTTCGCGCACGTTGCCCGGCCAGCCATAATTGGCCAACGTGCTGAGCGCGCCTTCGGAAATATCGGTTATCTTCTTTCCCAGCTCCGCGTTGAATACCTTCAAGAAATGGTAGGCGAGCGCCGGGATGTCGCCTTTGCGCTCGCGTAACGCCGGGGCGTGGATCGGAAAAATATTGATCCGGTAATAAAGGTCGTCGCGAAAAGTGCCGGCCGCCACCATGGCCTTGAGATCCTTGTTGGTGGCGGTGACCAGCCGAAAATTGGCAACCTGCGTCCGGGTGTCGCCGACCGCCCTAAATTCCCGTTCCTGCAGGACACGCAGCAGCTTGGCCTGGATCGACATGGAGATATTGCCGATCTCATCAAGGAACAAAGTGCCGCTGCCGGCAACCTCGAACATGCCTTTCTTGTTCACGACCGCACTGGTGAAAGCGCCTTTGACGTGCCCAAACAACTCGCTTTCCAGCAG
>DAIMKK010000350.1:0-3611 GCA_036721745.1 Pseudolabrys sp.
ACGCCATCGGCGGGCCAAAGTTGCGCAGCGCAGCCATCGCCGGCGATAGCGCCGCCGCCTACGAGGTGGCAGTGCGATTCGCCGAGGGCCGCGGCGTGCCGGTCAACATGGATGAAGCGGCCCGCTGGTACGAACGCGCGGCCAGCAAGGGCCTGACGCCGGCGCAATTCCGCTATGCCAGCCTCTTGGAAAAGGGCATTGGCGTGAAGAAAGATCTCGTCCAGGCACGCCGGCTCTACCTGACCGCCGCCAACAAGGGCAACAGCAAGGCGATGCATAATCTCGCCGTGCTCTATGCCGAAGGCATTGACGGCAAGCCCGACTACGGCACCGCGGTGCAATGGTTCCGCAAGGCCGCGCTGCGGGGCGTTGCCGACAGCCAGTTCAATCTCGGCGTGCTGTGTGCGCGCGGCTTCGGCACAGAAAAGAGCTATGCCGAAGCCTATAAATGGTTCGCACTTGCGGCCGTCCAAGGCGACGAGGAAGCCGCCAAGAAGCGTGACGAGGTAGCAGCCGGCCTAGACGCAGCCGCGCTGGCCGCGGCCCAGCAATCGGTGAAAAGCTTCGCGGCCGAACCGCAGCCGCCAGACGCCAGCGTCGTTCGAGCGCCTCCGGGCGGCTGGGACGCCGCCACCGGCACACCGCCGCATGCCAAGCCGCGGGTGGCCGGACCCCTGGCGCTCAGCACCTTCGAGGCGGGAAAACGGTGAACAAGCACGCCTGATCGCGCAAAAGCGTGATCGCAGGCGCGTTCATCGCTAAGATCGCCCTGACCGATGGCCCAGAGTCGCTACCGGACCCGCAAGACGTGGTGTTGACCGTAAGGTGAGCCTCCCACCGGCGCGGACCGGTCAGCGGTGCATTGACCGCGAACGCTGGAAGACGCCCCTTGCAGATCTATCTTCCGATCGCCGACATGCCCGTGAACATCTTCCTCGTGCTGGGGATGGGGTTAGCGGTCGGCTTCATCTCCGGCATGTTCGGCATCGGCGGCGGCTTCCTGATGACGCCGCTGTTGATCTTCATCGGCGTCACGCCCGCGGTGGCGGTGGCGAGCGTGACGAGCCACATCGCCGCCTCCTCGTTCTCCGGCGCGATCAATTACTGGAACCGGCGCGCGCTCGACCTCGCACTCGCGCTGATGCTGCTTGGCGGCGGCATCCTCGGAACCGCAACCGGCGTCTGGCTATTCACCGAATTACGCGCGCTCGATCAGCTCGACCTAGTGATCGGCCTCTCTTATGTGACGCTGCTCACGATCGTCGGCGGTCTGATGATCTACGAAAGCGTCCGCGCGGTGGTGCGCGCGCGTCACGGCCTGCCGGCCACGATCCGCCGGCCGGGCAGCCACACCTGGCTGCACGGTCTGCCATTCAAGCTGCGTTTCAAGCGCTCGAAAATCTACGTGTCGGCGATTCCGATCTGGGCGATCGGGTTCATTATCGGCTTCGTCGGCGCCATCATGGGCATCGGCGGCGGCTTCCTGCTGGTGCCGATGCTGATCTATTTCCTACGCGTTCCAACCGCGACCGTGATCGGCACCTCGATGGTGCTCACCCTCATTACCATGGCCTCGGCGACGGTGATGCATGCGGTCACCAACCACCTGGTCGACGCGATACTGGCGCTGATCCTGATGGTCGGCGGCGTGATCGGCGCGCAATTCGGCGCGCGCACCGGCCAGAAGATGCGCGGCGAACGGCTGCGCCTACTGCTCGGCCTCTTGGTTTTCGCGGTCGGCCTGCGCTTCGCCTACGAGCTGGTGGTGCTGCCTGACGATCTTTACTCGATACGTCACGTCAGGATCGAATGATGCGGCGCATCGTCATCATAGTCGCGGTCGTCATGATGGCTTGCGGCGCCATGCCGGCCGCCGCCGAACGGCTGGTGGTGTCTCTGTCGAACCAAAACGTGGCTATCACCTCGAATTTCGTCGGCGAGAATCTGGTGCTGTTCGGCACCATCGAGCCCGATTCCAATAAGGCCGCGTTGCGGGCCAGCTATGATCTTGTCGTCACCGTCACCGGGCCGCGCCAGACGCTGCGCACGCGGCGCAAGCAGCGCGTCCTCGGCATCTGGGTCAATGTCGACTCGCGCGAATTCGTGCGCGCTCCGTCCTATCTCGCCATCCTGAGTAGCCGCCCGGTCGACCAGATCGCCCAGCCGAACGTCCTGCGGCGATTGCAAATCGGCTTGGCCGATTTTCTGCTGCCGCAACGCATCGGACCGGACATCGCGGATACCGTGCGTGACGATCCGTTTCGGCTGGCGTTCGTGCGGTTGCAGGTCCAGCAGCATAGATACGCCGAAATCACCAACGCGGTAAATTTTCTCACGCCGACCGTATTCCGCGCCGCGATCCCGCTGCCGGCCGACGTGCCGGTCGGCAATTACACCGTCGACGTCAAGCTGTTCGCCGACGGCGCGATGGTGGCGCGCACCAATTCGGCGCTGGAAGTGACCAAGGCGGGCATCGAGCAATACGTCGCCGACGCCGCGCGCGACCATGGCTTGCTCTACGGCTTCATAACCACGCTGATGGCGCTGCTGACCGGCTGGATCGCCAGCGTGGTGTTCAAGCGGGATTAAATTTCAATCCGGCAAACAGCGCCTGGCGGCGAAGGCGTAGAGCCGGCCCTCGCCCAGCATGTGCGCGGAGAACTTGAGCGTGCCGAACAGGTCGGCGAAGGCAGCGTCACGCACGTTGAGCCCGCCAGCGAAGGTGCCGAAGGCGGGCATCACCATGTGCGTTGCGTCCGCTGCGAAGCAACGGCGGCTGACGGCGCGGCCGCGTTGGACGATGCGCGCCACGGGGTGAAGATGACCGGCAATCTCGCCGGCGGCGCCGGTCGGCAGATGTCGGAAGGTAAGTGCCCCGATCGTGAGTATATCGTTGAATGTACCGCCGATGCCGGCAGCCGGTTCGGGATCGTGATTGCCGGTGATCCAGATCCAGTCGCGGCCGCGCTGCAACGCGCTTATTGATTCGCTGTCGTCGCGGGAAAGCCGCGCCGGACCGCCGCCATCATGGAAGCTGTCGCCCAGCGCCACCACGCAGCGCGGCGCATAGCGCGCGATCAGGCGGGCGAAGTGCGCCAGTGTCGCCGCCGTATCGTAAGGCGGTAGAAGCTGACCGCGCGCGGCGAAGCTCGAGCCTTTTTCCAGATGCAAATCGGCGACGGCGAGCAGGCTTTGCTCGGGCCAATAGAGCGCGCCGTCGGGGTCGGCGACCAAGGCAACGCTGGAAACGGCGATGCCTTCGTTTCGGTTAGGCGCCGCACTACGTGCCGGCAAAGTCACTTCATCGCCTCCTTCACCAGCTCGTCGGCCGCTTCCGCCAGCAGCGCATCGGCCGCCTCGCCATAGACCGTCTCGCGCCCGATCTCCAGCATCACCGGAACCGCCAGCGGCGAAACATGGTCGAGCGCTTTATGAACGATTCGGCCCTTGATGCGCGAGAGCATCTCGCCCAATCGCTTGATATCGAGCAGGCCGGTGGCGGCATCGACGCGCGCCGCCCGCAACAGGATGTGGTCGGCCTGGTGCTTGCGCAGCACGTCGTAGACGAGATCGGTGGAAATCGTGAGTTGGCGGCGCGATTTCTCCTCGCC
>DAIMKK010000351.1:0-3596 GCA_036721745.1 Pseudolabrys sp.
TTCGTCGCGCTTGCTCTCGGCTTCATCTTGATCAAATCCGTCCACACGGCCTAGTGCGGCGGCGGCGCAATAGTAAACAAGGGCGCATTTCTTTGACTGCGATCGATCTTCAGCTGCTGGCTTCCGCCGGCGCCTGCTCGACCGACAGCACGCGCATGATGTCCTCTTGCACCTTGCGCCGGTCCGCGTCGGTGCTGCCGGCGCCGAGCCGTGTCTCGTAGGCGATACGCGCCGGCCGGTGGAACACCATCACGCGGTCGCCGATCTCCATCGCCTCGTTGATCTGGTGGGTGATGAACACCGCGGTCTTGTCGCTCTGCCGCACCAGACGCACGAATTCGGCGCGCAGGTCGCGCGCGGTCATTTCATCCAGGGACGAGAACGGCTCGTCGCACAGCAGAATCTCCGGATCGACCGCGAAGGCGCGCGCGATCGACACGCGCTGGCGCATGCCGCCCGAGAGCGCGTGCGGATAGTCGTTTTCGTGGCCGGAGAGACTAAGCCGTTTGAGCCACGCCCGCGCGGTTTCTTCCGCCTGCTTAGAATCGGTGTCGAGAATCTGCAAGCCGAGCCGTACATTGTCGAGCGCCGAGCGCCACGGCATCAGCCGGTCGTTCTGGAACACGATGCCGATCTTGCCGCGGAAAAATTCGAATTCCTTAAACGGGTCGTGACCAATCACTTTTGCCTCGCCGGAACTCGGCTCGATCAGCCCGGCAACTATGTTGAACATGGTGGATTTGCCGCAGCCGGTCTTGCCCAGCACGGCGACGATCTCGCCTTTGGCGATCTCGAACGACAATTTATCCACGGCCACGAAATCGCCGCGCCCATCCGGTCGGCGGAACTGTTTGCTCACCTCTTGGAAACTGATGACGGGCCCGGACATAAGTTCACATCGCTCGCTCGGACACCGCGCGGTAGCGCAGCGCCCAATTCTCGATCGCGTTGATGGTCTGCTGCACCACCAGCACGAACAGTACGAGCTGCAGCGTCCAGGCCATGGCGCCGGCCATGTCGAACAATTGCTGCTGGCGCAGCAACTGGTAGCCGACGCCGCCGGTCGCTCCCACCAGCTCCGCCACCACCACCACGCGCGCGGCATTGCCGAGGTTCACTTTCCAGGCCGTCAGAATGCCCGGCACGATGGTCGGCACGATCAGGAAGCGGAACAACGTCCAGCGGCTCGGGCGGAACGCCATGGTCATCTCGAACAGGTCCTTCGACATCGAGCGGAAGGCGTCGAGAATCTGGAAGGTGAAGGCGGGCAGCGTCGTCATCACCATGATGAACAGCACGCGGAATTCGATGCCGTGGAACCAGATGATGGCGAACACCACCCAGGACAGCGCCGGAATGCCCTGGAAAAACGTCAACACAGGCGCGATGAAATTCTCCGCCGTGCGCGACTGCCCGATCACCATGGCCAGAATGCCGCCGAGGATGAAGGCGCCGAACAGCCCGCCGAAGATGCGCCCGGCGGTGAGCAATACGTCGACCAGCAGCGAGCCGGTGATCAGCACCTCGATGGTGCGCGAAATGATCTCCGGCACCGGCGGGAACAGGTAGTGCGGAAAAACGTAAGACAGTATCTGCCAGCCGACCGCCAGCACGATCATGCCGGCGGCGGCTTGCAGAACGCGCATGGTGCGCGAGTTCGTCATTGCATCGGCTTTTCATAGATCGTGTCGTTCGACGGCATCGCCTTGAAATAGCCGACGTCGACGCCGGCCTTGTAGACCGCGTCGATCTGCTTGGCGACCTCGCCGGCCGGCACCACGCTCATGCCGAGCCGGTCGTTGGCCTTGATCAGCGAGACCAGCGCGGCGCGGTCCTCCGGCGCCGATTTCGGCGCGATCAGGGCGGCGGCTTCCTCCGGATTCTTGGCAATGAAGTCGCCGGCCTCCTTGTAGGTTGCATAGAGCTTGGGGATCAGCGCCTGATTGGCCTCGATCCAGTCGCTATGCGCGGCAACGCCGAGATAGGGGATGCGTTCGCCGCCGGCGAATTTGGCCCAGGTCTTGCTCACATCGGTGTCGAGCGCGCGGATCTCCGGCTTCTTGGCCTTGAGCAGCGTATAGGCCGGTTCCCACAGCTGGATGGCGTCGGCGCGGTCGGCCAGCGCATAGCCGACCAAGCCGGGCGGGGCGGTGTTGACCACCTGGATTTTCGATTTGTCGACGCCGAGCTGCTTGGCGAAGAATTCGAACATCACGAAATTGGTGGTGGAGGCGGCGGCGGCGAGCTGCTTGCCTTCCAGGTCCTTGACCGACTTGATCTCGGGCCGCGAGGTGACGACGGTGCCCCAATAGTCGAACAGGTTGAACAGGTACTTCACCTTGACGCCGCGCGCGTCGGCGAGGCCGACGGTGAGCACCGCGGCGCTGCCGCCGACCTTGAACTCACCGGAATTGAATTGCGTGGTGTAGGCGTCGGGCGGCCGCTCGACGAATTCGATGTCGAGGCCGTGCGCGGTATCGAGATGTTTGGCCTTGATCACCGGCGGCATGAAGGCGCCGAGCGATGGGAAACCGAACACCACGATGGTGACTTTTGCCGGCGCCTGTGCGGCGGCGGGTGCCGGGCTTAGCACGGCGCCAGCAAGCATCGCGGCCATGCAGGCGGCCGATCGCAGCAGCTTTGAAAAGCGTTTCATTTTGTTCCTCCTCCAAATTATGCGTTCAGCTTGGGACCTTCGGTCCCTTGTTTTGTCATTGAATCTTGAATAACCGTGCCGCCAACCCTCCATTGATTGAATCGGCCTGCGCCTTTGACAAGCCTGCCGCCGCCACAATCTTCATCGGCTCGGTGTCGCCAATCGGGAAGGGCATGTCTGAGCCCATCATCAGGCGCTCCGTGCCCAGCATCTCGATCACGAATTTCAAGACGCGCGCATCGTGCAGGATGGTGTCGGTGTAGATGGCGGCAAGCGCCGCCACCGGATCGCCGATGCCGGGCGTGATCGCGGCATTGCGCTTGAGCCGGCCGAGCACGAAGGGCAGCGCCGCCGCGCCCATCGGGGCAAAGAATTTCGCGTTTTTATACTTCGCGATGTGCCCAGCCGAGATCAGCCGCGCCAGCGCGACCGCCGCGTCGGTGATGCGGCCGAGCCCATTGGCGAGGCCGAAATCGTTCACCCGCACGTCGCCGGCGTCGTAGCTCGGATGGATGTGGATCAGCGCCGCGGTCTCGTCCGCCGCCTGCCAGAACGCATCGAGATCGGCGGCATCGAGCGTCGAGCCGACGCCGCGCGGCAAGGTGCCGATCATGACGCCTGCAAAGCCCGCCTTCACCGCATCTTTCAGCACCGCGCCGGCGCGCGCGCCGTCGCCCAGCGGCACGCTCGCCAGCGGCACGAAATGCGGCTCGGCTTTCGCCGCGGCGAACAAAGCGTCATTGGTCAGCCGGGCCCAGCTTTCCGCTTCGGCGCCAGGCAGCTCATAGCCGAACATGTCGACCCAGCCGCCCACCACCTGCTTGTCGATGCCGTTCTTCTGCATCCAGGCAACGCGCCCCGCGATATCCGACAGCGGCTTACTCACCGGCCGCGTCGGCTTGCCGCCGGCAAAGGCCATCGCGAGCCCGCCGGAGTCCTC
>DAIMKK010000352.1:0-820 GCA_036721745.1 Pseudolabrys sp.
GCGCATGATGCCTACAAGGCCGGCTGGCCGCTGATCGTGCTACTGCTGCGCGACGGCAAGGGCGTCGTCGTCGACGTCAAGGCGCGCCTCGACCGCAACCGTATTCCGGCTGGCATCGCGCTGTGGCGGCTGTGACATGACGACCATCGGCGAGCTTGCACTTGTGTTCGTAGCCTCCGCACTGGTCAGCATGGTCTTGATCTGGCTGTTGCAGCCGCTGCTCAAGCGCCATGCGCTCGCACATCCCAACGCGCGTTCGTCGCACAAAACACCGACGCCGCAGGGCGGCGGAATTGCGGTGATCGCGGCAACGGTCGGCGTCGTCGTCGCATGTGTACTGTTTGGCGTCCCCAGCCTCGGCGGACAGGCCCCTTGGCTCGTGTTGGCAGCCACGGTTTTCATCACCCTTGTGGGTGCAATCGATGACATTAGTCCGATCGCAGTGATGCCGCGGCTGATTCTGCAAGTGGCCGGGGTTGCGATTGTCTTAGCCGCGCTGCCAGTCGATCTGCGCGTCGTGCCGTTGCTTCCCTATTGGCTTGAACGCGCGCTCCTGGGTCTCGCCATCCTCTGGTTCGTCAATCTTGTTAATTTCATGGACGGCATCGACTGGATGACAGTCGCCGAGGTGGTGCCTCTCACCTCCGGCCTCGTCCTTTTTGGCCTCATGGCTGCGCTTCCGCGCAACGCCACGATCGTGGCGCTCGCGCTATGCGGTGCGATGATCGGCTTTGCGCCCTTCAATCGACCAGTCGCGCGTCTGTTTCTCGGTGACGTGGGCAGCCTGCCGATCGGCCTGTTGCTCGGCTGGCTGCTTGTT
>DAIMKK010000352.1:830-2982 GCA_036721745.1 Pseudolabrys sp.
CTGCTGCGTCGGCTGGCGAACGGCGAGCCGGTCTTGCAGGCGCATCGAAGTCATTTCTATCAGCGAGCGATGGACGGTGGTTTCAGCATCTATCAGGTCGTTGACCGTGTTTTCCTACTGAATATCGCATTGATCGGGCTCGCCATTACGACCTTGCTGACCACGTCATATCTTCTGCACGCTGCCGCGCTGATCGCCGGCTGCGTTCTGGTAGCCTTTCTGCTTTACCGTTTTGTGGCCCCCACAGTCTAATCGGCGATGGCGATCACCTGCCCCGGCGACAGTTCATCGAGGCATTGGCTGTAGCTGTCGAGCCGCCGCTCGCAGCCTTCAAACTGACACGGCGTGCACGGTAGCGCGTTCGCACCAGCCAGACATTGCCGCGACGCTGGATGGTTCCCATTGCCGCCTAGATCGTAACCAGGCCGCCAACCGGTCACGGGCACCAAAGCCGCGGATCGGTCGGCCCAAAAAGCGCGACGGTCGCACAACCAGAAGCGGCGGCAAGGTGCGTCACCGACGTATCGGGGCTGACATAGATCCGCGCTTTCGCCAGCAGGCCGGCGAGCTGCGGCCAATCAAGCCGGCCATCGATTCGGCGTACCGGTACCGACACGGCACCCCATAGATCGTCGAGATATCGCCGCTCTTGCATACCTGCAAGCCATTGCTGAATTTTTCATCTAACGCTAAGCGTAGTTAAATCAACGACAGTTTCGGATCTAACGGATGTGCGGTATCGCGGGCTTTATTGCAGGCCGGTCGCAAGGCGCGACGCGGCCGATCGCCGATATAGCCGCTTCGATGAGCGAAACCGTGCGGCACCGCGGGCCGGACGACGACGGCGTTTGGATCGACCCAGAGGCGGGCGTCAGCCTGATTCATCGCCGGCTGTCCATTGTCGATTTATCGTCGGCCGGGCATCAGCCTATGATCTCGGCAGATGGCCGCTACATCATCATTTACAACGGCGAGGTTTACAGCCACGAGGAAATAAGGCCTTCGCTGACCGCGCGCGGCATTTCGTTTCGCGGCCATTCGGATACCGAAGTCATTCTGGAATCAATTGCCGCGTTCGGCGTGGAAGCAACGCTGCGCCGGCTGATCGGAATGTTCACAATAGCGCTGTGGGATCGCCGCGAACGCACGCTCACGCTGATGCGCGATCGACTTGGCATTAAACCGCTCTATTGGGCCAAGTTCGGCGATCTGTTCCTATTCGGCTCCGAGCTCAAGGCGTTGCGTGCGCATCCTGGCTGGAAGCCGCGTATCAATCGCAACGCCGCGGCGAGCTTCATGCGGCACAATTACATCGCGGCGCCGCACACGATCTATGAAGGCGTGCACAAGCTCGAGCCGGGCGCGGTGCTCACCGTGCCCTTGGGCGGAGAGCCGAAAATCGAGCGTTTCTGGGATGCGCGCGAGGTCGCGCAAGCAGGTCTTGCCAACCCGAACCGCGGCAGCGATCGCGAGCTGACCGACGAATTGGAGGCTCTGCTCACGGACGCGGTGCGGCGGCGGATGATGGCCGACGTGCCGCTGGGCGCATTCCTATCGGGCGGCATCGATTCCTCGACGGTGGTCGCGTTGATGAAGGCCGCCGATACAGGGCCGGTCAAGACGTTCACGATCGGCTTCGACATTGCGGGCTTCGACGAGGCGTCGCATGCCGCCGCGGTCGCGCGTCATCTCGGCACCGACCACACCGAGCTTACCGTGACGGCGCAGCAGGCGCTCGACGTCATTCCGCGATTGCCGGAATGGTATGACGAGCCGTTTGCGGATTCCTCGCAAATCCCGACCTATCTTGTCTCCGCGATGACACGCAAACATGTCACTGTGGCTCTTTCGGGCGATGGCGGCGACGAGTTATTCGCGGGCTACGACCGCTATCAATTAGCGCAGCGATTTTGGCGAGGCATGTCGCTACTGCCGCGCGGAATACGCCAGGGGATGGCTGCCGCGCTGACCAGCATTTCGCCGGACCGCTGGTCGCGTCTGCTGTCGGTTTTGCCCGCGCGCCTGCCGGCGCAGATCGGCGACAAGCTGCACAAGGCCGCTTCCGTGCTCGCGCTTCCCGACGGCGACGCCGTCTACCGGCGGCTGATCACCCATTGGGAGCCCAATGAGGTGATGCCCGGAACGTCCGAAC
>DAIMKK010000352.1:2992-3596 GCA_036721745.1 Pseudolabrys sp.
CGCCAGCATGGCGGTGGCGTTGGAGGCACGCGTGCCGCTGCTTGATCACCGGGTTGTCGAATTTGCTTGGGCGTTGCCCCATTCGGTGAAAATGCGCGGCGGCAAGAGCAAGTGGTTGCTGCGTCAGGTTCTCTATCGCCACGTTCCGCCCGAGCTGGTCGAGCGCCCGAAGATGGGCTTCGGGATTCCCCTTGGCGAGTGGCTGCGCGGACCGCTGCGGGATTGGGCGGAAACGCTGCTGGCGGAAAAGCGCTTGCGCGAAGCCGGCTTTTTCGACACCGCCTGCGTGCGCCGGAGTTGGGCCGAGCACCTCAGCGGGCACCGCAATTGGCAACATCCACTTTGGGGCATACTGATGTTCGAGGCCTGGCGCGAACGCTGGTTTCATGGCTAATCCAGGCACGCGCGACTCATGTCAGGGAGCTTGGCACCCTGAGTAACTTTTTATTGCGCGTATCGTTTCTGTTTGGCGAATGACTCAAATTAAAATGTTCAATCTCAACCAAATGCGACGGCGCCTGCTCAGCGAATATCCACTGAGCCTGTTGAGCAGCTATTTGGCGATGGCGGCCGGGATCATTGCGCAGGTGGTGCTGGTTCCGGT
>DAIMKK010000353.1:0-3595 GCA_036721745.1 Pseudolabrys sp.
TCATCACGCGGTCGGCCTTCACTACTTTCGCTATTTGAATTGTATCGTGGTTATGGTGCTCTAGGAGAGCGTCGATTCCAGCTCTTCGGCGCACAGATTATATCACGCGGCTCTCAGTCGAATTTCGCCTTGGTTAAAAACGGACATCTGGCGAATGGCTGCTTCTGGCGCGAAGCGGTCGTTCGGCAGCACCGATAAGGAAGGAGGTCTTGCCCGGGTTTGTGATGACCATGTCGACGCTTTGCGCTGCGCGCCGAAGCTCCCGCGCTCGGCGCCGCTACAGGGATTCAGGCAGCATCCCGATGGTCACGGGCTTTTCATCCAATTGTCGCGCTGCACTAGCCCGCGCAACTTGTGGGCTTGGGAAAATCCAGTTGCATCAGTGTACGGAAGGGCTAGGCTTAACGGCAAAAAACCGCCTCGATACGTAACCGGGCGAAATGTCGGATCGAAAAAGGTTTGGCTGCGCTCTTGTCGATGGACAGGCGGCGCCACAGGGAGGGGTTGCGATGACCAACGCGGTACACGCTTTGCCGGACAACTCGCGCCGGCAATTCTTGAAGGCAACGGCATTCGGTGTCGCGGGGGCTGCGCTCGGCGTGCGCCCCGGTGTTGGAGCGCCGAAGACCATGTCAATCATGCACGAAAACTCGTTCATCAAGACCTATGACGAGTATTTCCAGAAGACGCTGATCCCGGCCTACGAGAAGCTCACCGGCGTCAAGATAAAATACGAGTTGGTCAGCGTTGGCGGCCTGCAGACCCGTGTCACCACCGTGGCAGAGACCGGATCGGGTCCGGACATGACGCTGAACTTCTTCAACTGGCCGTTCCTGTACGATGAGAAATACGTCGATGTCGGCGATGTCGCGGAGGAGGTAGGCAAAAAAAGCGGCGGCTGGCATGACGCGGCAAAGGAGGCCGTCATCGTCAACGGCAAGTGGAAGGCTATCCCGTTCGGCAATGTCGGCCAGTTGATGAACTGGCGCACCGACTGGTTCAAGGAGGCCGGTTACGACAAATTCCCCGATACCTGGGACGAGCTTCTGGAGGCCGGCATCAAGCTAAATGCCAAGGGGCATCCCTTTGGCTTTGAGCTCGGTCACGGCTTTGGCGACAATCACGGCTGGCTGTATCCGTTGTTATGGTCCTATGGAGGGCGCGAGGTCGAGCCCGACGGCAAGACGGTGGTGATCGATTCGGCCGAGACGGCGCGCGCGGTCGATTTTGCCCGCACCTTCTTCCAGAAGACCATGCTCGAGGACGTGCTTGGCTGGACCGATCCCAACAACAACAAGGCCTATTTGAGCGGACAAATATCCTGCACCAACAACGCCGAGAGCATCCTGTGGGCGGCGAAGCGCGATTTCCCTGAGATCGCCAAAGCCACCGACCAGTCGCTCAATCCGAAGGGGCCGGGCGGCCAGCGCTTCCACATCCTGGCGCCGTGGAGCCACTCCATCTTCAGCCACACTCCGGATCAGCAGGCCGCGAAAGATTTTCTGCGCTGGTTGATGGAGCCGGCGCAGGTCGGCGGATGGTATGCCTCGGCCGACAGCTACTACGCGCCGTTCCTGCACGCCTTCGACGACGCGCCGCTGTGGCATGTCGAGCCGCGCAACATCCCGTACCGGGATTCGCTCGCCACCTCGCATCTGCCGGGCTGGCCGGCGCCGATCAGCCGCGCCTCGTCCGAGAGCGTCGCCAAATACGTCGTCGTGGATATGTTCGCCAAGGCGTGCGCCGGCAAGTCGACCAAGGAGGTGATCGCCGATGCGAACACGCAGCTGAAGCAGATCTACCGGCCCACCTGAGCATGTCGGCGCACAGCGAGCCGATACCGCGTCCGGCCACCCGCCCGCGCGTGCTGCCGGCCCTGCGGGAGTGGACCGAGCGCGAGGACGTCTTCAGCTTGCTGATGATCTTGCCGCCGATGGCCTTCCTAGTCGCGCTGGTCGGCTATCCCTTCGTCTACGGCATCTGGCTCAGCCTCGAGAATCGCCCGGTCGCCCAGCCCGGCACCTTCATCGGGCTCGGCAACTTCATCACCGATTTCCACGATCCGACCTTCTGGCAGGTGGTGCAGAACACCTTCGTCTATACCGGCGTGGCGACGGTATTGAAAATGGTCGGCGGCCTCGGACTCGCGCTGGTGATGAACCAGGCCTTCCGCATGAAGAACCTGGTTCGTGCGGTGCTGCTGCTGCCGTTCATCGTGCCGACCGTGTTGTCGACCATCGCCTGGATGTGGATCCTCGATCCGTCCTTCAGCGTGATCAACTGGCTGCTCGTGCACGGCGGGATCGCCGACCGCGGCCCCTCCTGGCTCGGCAATGGCAGCTGGGCGATGTTTTCCCTGATCGTGGTCAACACCTGGCGCGGCCTGCCCTTCTACGCGATCACGCTGCTCGCTGGGCTGCAGACGATTCCCCTCGAACTCTACGAGGCCGCGACGATCGATGGCGCCGGCGCGCTCGATCGCTTCCGCTACGTCACCTTGCCGCTGCTCAAGCCGGTCGTTTTCATCGTGACCATGTTCTCGCTGATCTTCACCTTCTCCGACTTCCAGCTGGTCTACGTGCTGACCCGCGGGGGACCTGCCAACGCCACCCACCTATTCGCGACCTACGCGTTCGACATCGCCATGAGCGGCGGACAGTTCGGTCTCGGCGCCTCGGTCGCGCTCGCCATGCTTCCCCCGCTGGCGCTGCTGATCATCGCGCTGGCGCTGTATCTGAGGAGGGCGTGATGGTCGAGGACGGCGGCTGGCGGGTGCGCGCGCTGCGGTTGTGGCTGCCACTCGGATTCTTTCTGATCTTCGCGCTGTTTCCCTTCTACTGGATGGCGATCACGTCGCTGAAGTCGAACCAGGAACTGTACAATCCCCAGGTGATGCCGCTGATCGTGCATCACCCCACGCTCAAGCATTATGTCGACCTGCTCAGCGAGACGGATTTTTTGATCTGGACCTGGAACACGATGCTGGTGGCGACGGTCTCGACCGCCATCTCGCTGGTTTTCGGCACCATGCTCGCCTATCCGCTGGCGCGAATGAACTTCCCCGGCAGTGCGCTGGTCTCGTTCGCGGTGGCGGCGACGTATCTCGTCCCGCAACCGCTGCTGTTCATTCCGATGGCCGAGATCATCGAGCGGATGGGGCTCGGCAACACGCTCACCTCGGTCATGCTGACCTATCCGACCTTGCTGATTCCGTTCTGCGCGTGGCTGCTGATGGGTTATTTCAAGAGCGTCCCACGCGAGCTAGAAGACGCCGCGCGGATCGACGGTGCGAGCCGGCTGCAGACAATGTTCCTGGTATTCCTGCCACTATGCAAACCGGGATTCATCTCGGCCGGCATCTTCGCCTTCACCCTCGCGCAGAACGAATTCCTCTATGCGCTGATCTTCCTGACCGACACCTCGGTCCGTACGGTGCCGGTCGGTGCTATTGCCGAATTGATCCGCGGCGATGTCTTCTATTGGGGGCAGCTTATGGCCGCGGCGCTGCTCGGCTCAATTCCGGTAGCGATCATTTATTCGTTCTTCGTCGAGCACTACGTGGCCGGCCTGACCGCTGGAGCGGTGAAATAGGCGC
>DAIMKK010000354.1:0-3594 GCA_036721745.1 Pseudolabrys sp.
GTCTTGGCGTAATTGACCGCGTGCTCCCAGGTTTTGCGCCAGTCGTGGTCGCGGCCTGCGATGAGCGTCGCCTCGCATTGCGGGCGCTGCAGGATCATGCAAGTCGGCGGCTTGTGCGTGGCAAGCTTGATCGCCTCATCCAGCAAAGGTTTGTAGGGAATGACGCGCGCGCCCTCGATGCCGCAGCTCGCCGACAGAATGACTTTGGGCTTGGCGTCGTCGATGCGGGTGGCGAGCTCCTTGGCCGCGAAACCGCCGAACACCACCGAATGCACGGCGCCGATGCGCGCGCAAGCCAGCATCGCAAACACCGCCTCCGGCACCATCGGCATGTAGATGATGACGCGGTCGCCTTTGGCGACGCCGAAATCGCGCAGCATGGCGCCAAGCAATTGCACCTCGGACAGCATGCGGCCGTAAGTGAACGTCTGCTTGGTATTGGTGACGGGGGAATCGTAGATCAGCGCGGCCTGGTCGTTGCGGCCGGCGAGCACGTGACGGTCGAGCGCGTTCCAGCAGGTGTTGCAGACGCCATCGGCGAACCAGCGGCCGTAGATGCCGGCCTTGGCGTCGAATATTTTTTTCGGCTTCTCGACCCAGTCGATGGCCTGCGCCGCGTCGCCCCAGAAGCCTTCCGGATCGCGCTGCCAGCGCGCGTAGACGTCGTGGTACCGGCTGCTGCGGGCTTCCATTTGTTGCCTCCCCAGGCATTTTGGCCGCGATTGTGGAACGGCCGGCATGCGCAAACAAGGCTGGCGCGGCCCGCCGTGCCGGGCTTTGATCTCGCGCAATTCCCGCCCTCCGACCTTCGGCTAGGCCGTCACGAGAGGCCGACCGTGACGTTCATCACCGACCCCCTGTTCTATGCGCTCGCCATCCCCGCCGTGGTGGCGCTCGGCCTGTCCAAAGGCGGCTTTGCCGGCGCAGGCCAGATGGCGACGCCGATGCTAGCGCTGGCGATGCCGCCGCTCGAGGCCGCCGCCATATTGCTGCCGATCATGATGGCGCAGGACGCTGCTGCGCTGTGGGTCTACCGCAAGGACTGGAACGGGCTCATTTTGGCGACCACGCTGCCGGGCGCCCTCATCGGCGTCGGCGCCGCCTGGGTGCTGGCCGCGCATATTTCGGACGCCACGGTGCGCGTGCTGATCGGCGTCACCACCATCTGCTTCGTGCTCTATTATTGGATCGGCCCCAAGCGCGTCGCGCGCGAGACCGGCAAACCGGGCGTGACCGGCGGCGTGCTGTCGGGCGCGATGTCCGGCTTCACCTCGACGCTCTGCCAGGCCGGCGGGCCGCCGTTTCAGATGTACGTGCTGGCG
Organism: Pseudolabrys sp.; assembly: GCA_036721745.1. Taxonomy (GTDB): domain Bacteria; phylum Pseudomonadota; class Alphaproteobacteria; order Rhizobiales; family Xanthobacteraceae; genus Pseudolabrys. Next base: position 1,323 of record DAIMKK010000354.1, read on the forward strand.
CAGAAGCTGACCAAGATGAATTTCGTGGGCACCACCGCGTTCTTCTTCGCCACCACGAATGCGCTCAAGGTGGTGCCCTATTTCGCGCTCGGCCAGTTCTCCACCAAGGGATTGGGCACCTCGCTGGTCCTGCTGCCGCTGGCGATGGCGACCAACATGCTCGGCTTCTGGGTGGTGCGCATCACGCCGCAGGAGTTGTTCTACAAGATCACCATGGCGCTGATGTTCGCGATCTCGATCGAATTGGTGCGCAGCGGCATGACGGATATTCTGCGCGGCTGACAAGCGCCCGCCCCTTGGATACGCTTGAGTTCCAGGGGAAACGTCCAATGGCGAAAACGCCCTACGACACCGATCTCGACCGCAATCCGGCCAATTACCAGCCGCTGACGCCGCTCGGCTTTCTGGAGCGCGCGGCGGCCGTGTTCCCGGCCCACACCGCCATCATTCATGGCCCGCTCAAGCGCTCTTACGCGGAGTTCTACGCGCGCGCGCGCCGGCTCGCTTCTGCTCTATCGAAGCGCGGCATCAAGCGCGGCGACAGCGTCTCGGCGATGCTCGCCAACACGCCGGCCATGCTGGAATGCCACTACGGCGTGCCGATGACGCAAGGCGTACTCAACACACTCAACACCCGGCTCGACGCGCCGATCATCGCCTTCTCGCTCGACCACGCCGAAGCCAAGGTCGTGATCATCGACCGAGAATTTTCCAAGGTGATGAAGGAGGCGCTGGCGCTCTGCAAGGCAAAGCCGCTGGTGATCGACTATGACGACCCGGAGTATTCCGGGCCGGGCGAGCGCTTAAGCGGAATCGAATACGAGGAGTTCGTGGCGAGCGGCGATCCCGACTACGCCTGGGCCATGCCGGACGACGAATGGGACGCCATCACGCTCAACTACACCTCGGGCACCACCGGCGACCCGAAAGGCGTGGTCTATCACCACCGCGGCGCGCATCTGCTGGCCATGGGCAACGTCATCACCTGCGGCATGCGGCAGCATCCGGTTTATCTGTGGACGCTGCCGATGTTCCACTGCAACGGCTGGTGCTTTCCCTGGACGGTATCGATCGTCGCCGGCACCCATGTCTGCCTGCGCGCGGTGCGCGCGGGCGCGATGTTTGATGCGATCGCCACCCACAAAGTGACGCATCTGTGCGGCGCGCCGATCGTGATGGCGGTCTTGCTCAATGCAACGCAAGCCGAGAAGAAACCGCTGCCGCATGTCGTCAATTTCGCGACCGCCGCGGCGCCGCCGCCGGAAGCCGTGCTGGCCGCAATGAAGAGTGCGGGCTTCAACGTCACCCATGTCTATGGCCTCACCGAATGCTACGGCCCATCCGTGGTGAACGAGTGGCACAGCGCCTGGGACGCCCTTTCATCCGCGGAGCAGGCAGCGAAGAAATCGCGCCAGGGCGTGCGCTATCCGGTGCTGGAAGCGCTCGACGTACGCCATCCCGACACGCTGGTGCCGGTTGCGCGCGACGGCGAGACGCTCGGCGAAGTGATGATGCGCGGCAACGTGGTGATGAAAGGCTATCTCAAGAACAAGGCCTCGACCGCAAAGGCGTTCGAGGGCGGCTGGTTCCACACCGGCGATCTCGGCGTCATGTATCCGGACGGCTATATCCAGCTCAAGGACCGCTCCAAGGACATCATCATTTCCGGCGGCGAGAATATCTCCTCGATCGAGGTGGAGGACGCGCTTTACAAGCATCCGGCGGTCTTAGCCGTCGCGGTGGTGGCCAAGCCCGACGAAAAATGGGGCGAGACGCCCTGCGCCTTCGTCGAGCTCACGCCGGGCGCGCAGGCGAGCGCCGACGATCTGCTGCAATGGTGCAAGAAGCACCTCGCCGGCTACAAAGTCCCGCGCTACGTGGTCTTCGCGGAGACCCCGAAGACGAGCACGGGCAAGATTCAGAAGTTCAAGCTGCGCGAGATGGCGAAGGCGGTGTGAGGCTTTTCACGCCCCTCTCGGCCTCATGCTGAGGAGCGGCCCAACGGGTCCGCGCAAAGCGCGGCCCGATGATAAACTCCGGCCGCGTCTCGAAGCATTGGGCCGCCCTCGTCCTTCGAGACGGGCGCCTTCGGCGCCCTCCTCAGGATGAGGGCGGAAGGCGTTGACCGGAGGAGCGAGCCTTACGACTTCGTCTGGATGACGGCCGCCGTGCAGGCCCGCGTCTGCTGGCCTTCCGGCCTGGTCCAGGCTTGCGTGCCGGTGAGCGTGCCGCCTTTGCCGGTGAGCGTCCCGCCGTAGCTGCCCTGGTAGCT
>DAIMKK010000355.1:0-3582 GCA_036721745.1 Pseudolabrys sp.
GGTAAGCATTCCAGCGGCGGCCGCAACAACAACGGCCGCATCACCTCGCGTTTCCGCGGCGGCGGCCACAAGCAGGCCTATCGCCGCATCGACTTCCGCCGCACCAAGTTCGATATGCCGGCGACCGTCGAACGGCTGGAATACGATCCGAACCGCACGGCGTTCATCGCGCTGATCAAGTATCAGGACGGCGAGTTGTCCTACATCCTGGCGCCGCAGCGCTTGGGCGTCGGCGACCAGGTGGTTGCCGCAGAGAAGGCCGACGTGAAGCCGGGCAACGCCATGCCGATCGCCAGCATTCCGGTCGGCACCATCGTCCACAACGTCGAACTCAAGATCGGCAAGGGTGGGCAACTCGCGCGTTCGGCCGGCTCTTACGTGCAGATCGTCGGCCGCGACCAGGATTACGTCATTCTGCGGCTGTCGACGACCGAGCAGCGCCTGGTGCATGGCCGCTGCATGGCGACGGTCGGCGCGGTGTCGAACCCCGACAACATGAACACCACGATCGGCAAGGCCGGCCGTCAGCGTTGGAAGGGCCGCATGCCGCACAACCGCGGCATCACCATGAATCCGGTCGATCATCCGCACGGCGGACGCACCAAGGGCGGCGGCCATTGGGTCACGCCGTGGGGCTTCCCGACCAAGGGCAAGAAGACCCGCAAGAACAAGCGCACTACCAAATTCATCGTGGTCAGCCGTCACGACCGCAAGAAGAAGCAGCAGTAGGGAAATAGGTAATGACTCGTTCCGCATGGAAGGGCCCGTTTGTCGACGGTTATCTGCTGCGCAAGGCTGAGGCCGGGCGCGCATCGGGCCGTCACGACATGATCAAGATCTGGAGCCGGCGCTCGACCATTCTGCCGCAGTTCGTCGGCCTGAATTTCGGCGTCTATAACGGGCAGAAGCACATCCCGGTGATGGTGACCGAGGAAATGGTTGGTCACAAGTTCGGCGAATTCTCGCCGGGCCGCATGTTCTACGGCCACTCATCCGACCGCAAAGCCAAGCGCGCGTCCGCCGCACCGGCGGCGCCGGGGGCCGCTCCGGCTGCCGCGCCTGCCGCGACGCCGGCGGCCAGTTAAGGAATCGAGAGAGACGTCATGGGCAAAAGCGCACACGAGCGAAGCCTCCCAGATAACGAGGCCAAAGCGGTGAGCCGGATGATCCGGATCAGTCCGCAGAAGCTCAATCTTGTCGCGCAGATGATCCGCGGTAAGAAGGTCGCGAGCGCGCTCGCCGACCTTGAGTTTTCGCGCAAGCGCATCGCCGTGGACGTGCGCAAGTGCCTGGAATCGGCGATCGCCAATGCCGAGAACAATCACGACCTCGACGTCGACGAGTTGGTCGTCGCCGAGGCCCATGTCGGAAAGGCGCTGGTGATCAAGCGCTTCAGCCCACGCGGCCGCGGCCGCATGGGCCGCATTTTGAAACCGTTCTCCCACCTGACCATCATCGTGCGTCAGGTCGAAGCGCCAGCCGCAGCAAAAGCCTGAGGGGTCGTTTATGGGTCAGAAAGTCAATCCGATTGGGCTGCGTCTCGGGATCAACCGCACCTGGGACTCGCGCTGGTATGCCGGCAAGGCCGAGTACGGCACGCTGCTGCACGAGGACATCAAGATTCGCGAAGAGCTGATGAAGCAGCTCAAGCAGGCGGCGGTGTCGAAGATCATCATCGAGCGCCCGCACAAGAAGTGCCGCGTCACCATCCACTCGGCCCGTCCGGGCGTGGTGATCGGCAAGAAGGGCGCCGACATCGAGAAGCTGCGCAAGTCGGTGGCCAAGCTCACCGACAGCGACGTGGTCATCAACATCGTCGAAATCCGCAAGCCCGAACTCGACGCGCAACTGGTCGCCGAATCAATTTCGCAACAGCTCGAGCGTCGCGTGGCGTTCCGCCGCGCCATGAAGCGCGCCGTGCAGTCGGCCATGCGCCTCGGCGCCGAAGGCATCCGTATCAACTGTTCGGGGCGTCTCGGCGGCGCCGAAATCGCGCGCATGGAGTGGTACCGCGAAGGCCGTGTGCCGCTGCATACGCTGCGCGCCGACGTCGACTACGGCGTCGCCACCGCGTTCACCACTTACGGCACCTGCGGCGTCAAGGTCTGGATCTTCAAGGGCGAAATCCTTGAGCACGATCCGATGGCCCAGGACAAAAAGATGGCCGAAGGCGACCAAGGCCGTCCGCGCCGCGAAAACGCGGCCTGAGGAAAGAACAAGAGTTAAGTCATGCTGCAACCGATCCGCACCAAGTTCCGCAAGGCGTTCAAGGGCCGCATCCACGGCGTCGCCACCTCGGGCGCCACGCTCGCCTTCGGCCAGTACGGCCTCAAGGCGCTGGAGCCAGAGCGCGTCACCGCGCGCCAGATCGAGGCCGCGCGCCGCGCGCTCACCCGCTTCATGAAGCGGTCGGGCCGGGTGTGGATCCGCGTCTTCCCGGACGTGCCGGTATCGAAAAAGCCGATCGAAATCCGCATGGGCAAAGGCAAGGGCACGCCCGAATTGTGGGTCTGCCGCGTCAAGCCCGGCCGCATTTTGTTCGAGGTGGACGGCATTCCGATCGCCGTCGCCAAGGAAGCGCTGGCGCTCGCCGCCGCCAAGCTGCCGGTCAAGACCCGTTTCATCGAACGCATCGCCGAGTAAGCCCATGAAAGCTGCAGACGCACGAGCGATGTCGCTCGACCAGATCGACGACGAGGTGCTCAAGCTCAAGAAGGAGCAGTTCAACCTGCGCTTCCAGCGTGCCACCGGTCAGCTCGAGAATACCGCGCGCGTGCGCGTCATTCGTCGCGACGTTGCCCGCCTGAAGACCATTGCCGCGCAGAAACGCGCCGGATCGATGCCGGAGATTGCGCCGAAACCGAAAGCGGAGACCAAGCCCAAGGTGGCCAAGCCGAAGGCCGAGAAGCCGAAATCCGACAAGCCGAAAATAAAGAAGCCGCAGTCCGCGAAGAGCCGCAAGGCTGGCGCGAAGAAGACTGCCGCGAAGAAGTCGAAGTAAGGGGTTAGAGATGCCGAAACGTACGCTCCAGGGCGTCGTCGTCAGCGACAAGCAGGACAAGACCATCGTCGTGCGCGTCGACCGGCGTTTTTCACACGCGACGATGAAGAAGGTAATTCGCCGTTCGAAGAAATATCACGCGCATGACGAGAAGAACGAATTTTCCGTCGGCGACACGGTGTGGATCGAGGAGCGCCGCCCGATCTCCAAGCTCAAGTGCTGGGAAGTGATCCGCGGCGACAAGAAGCAGAAAGTTCAATAGCGCCATGTTTGGCACGACAAAGAGAGCCGCATCATGATCCAGATGCAAACCAACCTCGACGTGGCGGACAATTCCGGCGCGCGCCGCGTCATGTGCATCAAGGTGCTGGGCGGCTCAAAACGCAAATACGCCACCATCGGCGACGTTATCGTCGTCTCGGTGAAGGAAGCCATTCCGCGCGGCCGCGTGAAGAAGGGCGAAGTGATGAAGGCCGTGGTGGTGCGCATCGCCAAGGACATCAAGCGCGCTGACGGTTCCGTCATCCGTTTCGACCGGAACGCAGCGGTGCTGATCACCCCGCAGATGGAGCCGGTGGGAA
>DAIMKK010000356.1:0-3581 GCA_036721745.1 Pseudolabrys sp.
TCCTCGACGAAATCGAGAAGGCGCATCCCGACCTGTTCAACGTGCTGTTGCAGGTCATGGATCACGGCAAGCTCACCGATCACAACGGCAAGCAAGTCGACTTCCGTAACGTCATCCTGATCATGACGACCAACGCGGGCGCTGCCGACATGGCCAAGCAGGCCTATGGATTCACGCGGACGAAGCGTGAAGGCGACGACCACGAGGCGATCAACCGCATGTTTGCGCCGGAGTTTCGCAACCGGCTCGACGCCACCATCACCTTCGCGCACCTGTCGCAGGAGATCATCGCCAAGGTGGTCGAGAAATTTGTCCTCCAGCTCGAGGCCCAACTCGGCGACCGCAATGTCACGATCGAACTCTCGGAAGAGGCTGCGCGCTGGCTGATTGCCAACGGCTACGACGAACTGATGGGTGCTCGCCCGATGGCGCGCGTGATCCAGGAGCACATCAAGAAGCCGCTGGCCGACGAGGTGTTGTTCGGGCACCTGAAGAACGGCGGGCACGTGCGCGTCGTCGTCAGCAAGGACGAGGACGGTCGCGACAAGATCGGCTTCGAGTTCCTCGACGGGCCGGTCACGCCGAAGCCAGAAAAATTGCCGGCGGTACGGCCCAAGGCCAAACGTCGTTCGTCGCCGCGTCCGAGGGCCAAGCGCAGCACGGTTCCGAAGGTGCCGCTGGCGAAGGTGTAAAAGCGCCACATTAAACAAGAATGGCCAAGGCCGGGCTTTGTGCCCGGCCTTCGCATTTGGCAGGTGCCACATGCGGGCCTCGGCGGTTGCGCGCGCGACTGCGCTATGGGACAGGAATGCCGCCGCCATGTCCGCGCCCGGCCCCGCGGCCGCCTTCTTCGGCGGTGTGATATCGGCGTGGACCTCGGTGTTCTTCCTGGTGCTGATGGGCACCTATATTGGCATCGGCGCGCTCGCCCATGACTACGGCTTCGCGTCCTGGTGGCTTGCGATGTCGACGCTGCTGGTGTGGGCGGCGCCAGGACAGGTGATCCTGATTTCCTCGCTCGGCCTGGGCGCGCCGCCGATCGAGGGCGCCATCGCGGTGGGCTTGAGCGCGATCCGGCTGTTTCCCATGGTGGTGGCGCTGCTGCCGCTGTTGCGGGGTCCAAGCACGCGCCTGCGCGACCTGCTGCTGCCGGCCCACTTCACGTCGGTGAGCATGTGGGTGGAATCGCTGCGTCTGCTGCCCGCAATGCCGCACGAGCGGCGCATCGCCTTCTGCAACGGCCTCTCGGTCGGCTACATGGGTACGGCGGTGACGTTCGGCTTCGTCGGCTATTACCTCGCGGCTGGGCTGCCGCCGCTGTTTGCGGGCACGCTGTTGTTTCTGACGCCGATGTCGTTTTTGATCTCCACCGCGCGCAACAGCCGGCAAATGGTCGACCGGCTGGCGTTGGTAATAGGCCTCGTGCTCGGCCCGCTGCTGACCTATTGGCATGTCGGACTCGACCTGATGTGGACCGGCGTGGTCGGCGGCTCGCTTGCCTACGGTGTCCACCGCTTACGCCGGATCTCCGCATGAACGCCGCGCTGACCGAACTGTGGCCCTATCTGCTGCTGATCTTGGTCGGCTACCTGCCGAACGAGATGTGGCGCGCGCTCGGCCTGGTGCTGGCGCGCGGGCTCAATGAGGATTCCGAAATCGTGGTGTGGTCGCGCGCGGTGGCGACCGCGATCATCGCCGGCGTTATCGCCAAACTGATCCTGTTTGCGGCCGGGGCGCTCGTCAGCATCCCGCTGGCGGTGCGCGTGACTGCCGCAATTTGCGGATTTCTGGCTTTCCTGGCGGTGAAACGCTCGGTGTTCGTCGGCGTTCTGGTCGGCGAAGCGGTGCTGCTGCTGGGCGGATTCCTGTTCGCGCACTAACCCGCGGCGATGGCAGCGGCGAGTTTTTTGGCGTTCTCGGCCAGCACGTCGGGCTTTTCCTTCTCGCTCGCCGGCGGCTTCATGGGAACGCCGGTCTTGCGCGGGATGACGTGAACATGCAGGTGGAACACCACTTGGCCGCCGGCGCCCTCATTGAACTGTTGTACGGTAATGCCGTCGGCCCCGAAGGCCTTGATGGCGGCTTTGGCGACCTTTTGCGCCACCGTCATCACATGCGCGAAATCATCGGGGCTGACATCAAGAATATTGCGCGCCGGTGCCTTCGGCAGCACCAGCGTGTGACCGGGCGAGCGCGGCATGATGTCGAGATAGGCGAGCGCCTTGTCGTCTTCGTAGACCTTATAGCAGGGCAATTCGCCGCGCAGGATCTTGGCGAAGATGTTGTTCGGGTCGTAGCTCGGCATCGTTTTCCCCCCGGGACTCAGTCCTGCTCCACCAAATCCTTGCGGAACGGCGCGGCCGCCGCAAGCTCTTCGCCGGCCGCCCGCACATAGGCTCGCTCGCGCGCGAGATACTCGGCCACCGCCCGGCGCAACGCCGGATTGGCGATGAAATGGGCGGAATAGGTGGTTTTCGGCAAATAGCCGCGCGCCAGCTTGTGCTCGCCTTGGGCGCCGGCCTCGACGCGCGCGAGCTTGTGGTGAATCGCGTAGTCGATGGCCTGATAATAGCACAGCTCGAAATGCAGGAACGGATGGTGCTCGATGGCGCCCCAGTTGCGCCCGTAGATCGCGTCGCTGCCGAGAAAATTGATGGCGCCGGCGATCCAGCGCCCGGCGCGGCGGGCCATCACCAGCAGAATGCGGTCGCGCATCTTTTCACCGACGATCGAGAAGAATTCGCGGGTGAGATAAGGCCGGCCCCATTTGCGCGAGCCGGTGTCCATATAAAAGGCGAAAAAGGCGTCCCAGACGGTTTCGGTCAGATCGGAGCCGGTCAGCCAGGCCACCTCAATGCCGGGTTCGAGCGCCTCCTTGCGCTCGCGGCGGATGGTCTTGCGCTTGCGCGAGGCGAGTGCGGCCAAGAAGGCCTCGAAGCTCGCATAGCCGGCATTCTCCCAATGGAATTGCTGGTCGTTGCGTAGCAGGAAGCCGCGCTCGCCTAGCGCGCGCCATTCCGGCTCGGTCAGAAAAGTGACGTGGGCCGAGGATAGCTCGTTAGCGGTGGTGATCTCGGCCAACGCGTCGGCGAGGCCGCCGCGCACGGCTTGCGCCAACGGACCGGGGTGGGCAAGCAGGCGAGGGCCGGCCACCGGCGTGAACGGGACCGCGACCTGCAGCTTGGGGTAATAGTTGCCGCCGGCACGCTCGAAAGCCTCGGCCCAGCCCGCATCGAAGACATATTCGCCGCGCGAATGGCTTTTCACGTAGCAGGGTGCGACGCCCAAAAGGCTGCCGTCGGCGCCCTCCGCCAGCAAGTGGCGCGGCTGCCAGCCGGTTCGACCGCCGACCGAAAACGACGCTTCAAGCGATAACAGAAAATCATGAGATATAAATGGGTTATTGACATATCCTCGTGTGGATAACTTTGGAGGCGAGTTATTCTCATGTGTTAGTTTAACTGCCGATACTAATGCGCCGGTGGAGCACGCATTGTCATTAGCGCCCGCGCAGGCATCCCAGGCTGCGGCCGGAACTTCTGCGAGCGATTGCGCGATGCGGATTCGGAGTTCGATGTCGG
>DAIMKK010000357.1:0-3568 GCA_036721745.1 Pseudolabrys sp.
TTGCGCGAGCGCGCCATCGAGCGACGGCTGGCTATGCCGCGCGCGTCCAGACGGATCGATATGGAGAACGGCTTTCGCCGTCCACCGACCAACCGCCCGGCGCGCCAGGCAATGTGACGAAATAAACCAAACGGCCGAGCCCTCTCGTCGGCCGCTCGATCCGGGACCCGCGATCATCCCCTCTCGCGTCCGGATCCAAGCGCCCGCCGGCCCCTCCGGCGGGCGCCTTCATTTTTGCGAAGAATTTCTGCGCGCATCCAGCGCGAGGTGCGCTAGCATACCGGCAAGGCCAGGTTTCACGGCAATTCCAAAGCCGAGTGGGCGCGCATGCGGTATCCGGTCAGTCTGTGGGGCGCGCTGGTGCTGATCGTCTTGGCGGCGGCCGGTCCGGCGCAGGCACAGACCGGTTACGACCGTCGCGGCGGCGACTACCTGAACTTCCAGATCCGCAACGGCGACCCGGCCGTCTGCGCGGCGCGCTGCGAGCGGGACGCGCACTGCCGCGCCTGGAGCTTCTCCTATCCGCGTACGGCCAATACGCTCGCCACCTGCTGGCTGAAAAATAGGGTGCCGCCGCGCCTGGAGGATAAATGCTGCGTGTCGGGCGTGCGCGGCGCCGGCGTGATCGAGCCGCGCAAGGGGCCGATTGAATTCTCCATCGATCGCACCGGCGGCGACTACCGCAATTTCGAGGTTGCGGCCAGTCCGTCCGGTTCGGCTTGCAAGGCGGCCTGCGAGGCCGAGAACAAATGCCGCGCCTGGACTTATTTGCGGGCCGGCTACATCACGCCGTTCCCGCGCTGCTATCTGAAGGATAGGATCACCCCGCCGCGGCACAAGCCGTGCTGCATTTCGGGCGTCGTGCGTTAGCGTCTATTGAATCGAGCTGAAGAACCGCGCCAGCCGCAAACCGGATGGCCAATGCCAGATCGGCTGGCTTTTCACGGCTGAATCCCACGACCCGACAATGCCGGCGACGCGTCCGACCAGATTGGCCACCGGCAACATGCCGACCCCGCCATCGCTCAACGGCACGCGGCTGTCGGCGGAATTGTCGCGGTTGTCGCCCATCACGAACAGATGATCGGACGGCACAACGGTCTCCGGAAAATTGTCGTACCGGTTGGCGCCGAACTTGAAGATGGCATGCTCGCGGTTGCCCGGCAGCGTCTCGATGAAACGCGCGGCCTTAATCGTCGCACCATCTACGCCTTCCGACTTACCGATTCCAGCGGGGCGAATGGCGACCGGCTTGCCGTTGATCGAAAGCCGGCCATCATGGAGCGCGACGCGGTCGCCGGGCAGGCCGATCACGCGCTTGACCCAGGTCTGGCTCCAGTCGCCGGGGTAACGGAACACGACCACGTCGCCGCGTTGCGGCAATGCGCCCATGAGGCGCGACGTGTTGGGTATGACGACAAAGTTCGGCAGCGAGGCGGTGCCGTAGCCGTAGGCATATTTCGTCGCCAGCAATTCGTCACCGATCAGCAGTGTCGGTTCCATCGAGCCGGACGGAATGTAAAACGGCTCGGCGATCGCGGTCTTGGCGGCGGTCACGACCAGTAGGATAAGGGCGAGATCGAAAATCGTCTTGCCCCAACGGTGCGTCTGCGATGTGTGCTGCATATCGCTACCCTCGTTGAATAGTTAGCCCGTGCCGCCCACGGTGATGCGATCCATGCGCAGCGTCGGCTGGCCGACGCCGACCGGCACGCCCTGGCCGTTCTTGCCGCAGGTGCCGATGCCGGGATCGAGCGCGAAGTCGTTGCCGATCATCGAGATGCGATGCAGGTCGGTCGGTCCGTTGCCGATCAGCATGGCGCCTTTCACCGGCGCGGTGACTTTGCCGTTCTCGATCTTGTAAGCCTCGGTGCATTGGAACACGTATTTTCCCGAGGTGATGTCGACTTGGCCGCCGCCGAAGCTGACCGCGTAGAGACCGTTCTTCACCGAAGCGATGATCTCCTGCGGGTCGTGTTTGCCGGCCAGCATGTACGTATTCGTCATGCGCGGCATCGGCACATGGGCGTGGCTTTCGCGCCTTCCGTTGCCGGTCGGCTTCATGTTCATCAGCCGCGCATTCTGCCGGTCCTGCATGTAGCCGACCAGGATGCCATCCTCGATCAGCACGCTGCGGCTGGTCGGCGTGCCTTCGTCATCGATCGACAACGAGCCGCGCCGCGCCTGCATGGTGCCGTCGTCGACCACGGTGACGCCCTTGGCGGCCACCTGCTGGCCCATCAATCCGGCGAAGGCCGACGTCTTTTTGCGATTGAAGTCGCCTTCGAGACCATGGCCGACCGCCTCGTGCAGCATCACGCCCGGCCAGCCATTGCCAAGCACCACGTCCATCTCGCCGGCCGGTGCCGCCACCGCGTCGAGATTGACCAGCGCCTGGCGCACGGCTTCGTCGACCGCATTCTGCCATGACTGCGTTTCGATGAAGCGCTGATAGCCTTCGCGCCCGCCGACCCCGTAGCTGCCGGTCTCCTGCCGGTCGCCGTCGCCGACCACCGCGGACACGTTGAGCCGCACCAGCGGACGGATGTCGCGATAAATCTCGCCGTCGGCGCGCAGGATTTCCACCACCTGCCAGGTGGCGGCGATGCTGGCGGTGACCTGCCGCACGCGCGCATCCTTGGCGCGGGCATAGGCGTCGATCGCCTCGAGCAATTTCACTTTGCTCTCGAAGCTTTGCGCGCCCAGCGGATTATCGTCGCCATAGAGTTTGCGGTTGGTGCGGCCGGGCGCATCGGCATAATGGCCGCTGTGGCCGCCTTTCACCGCGCGCACCGCCTCGGCGGCGCGGGCGAGCGCGGCTTCCGACAGATCGGAGGCGTGCGCATAACCGACCGCCTCGTCCTTCACCGCGCGCAGGCCGAAACCTTGCTCGGTGTCGTAGGAGGCTTGCTTGAGCCGGCCATTGTCGAAGGCCAGCGCCTCGGCCTGCTTGTATTCAAGGAACAACTCGCCGTCGTCGGCGCCGTCCAGCCCGCGGCCGATCAACTGGCGGACCTTGTCGCGGTCGAGGCCGGCGCGGTCGATCAAAGAGGCAATGGCTGGGTCCATAAATTGGTCTCCGGTGGCGCCCTCAGGGCCATCAGATAGGGCGTCTGTGGCGATTCTGCGAGGGTGCGACTGGACCGCGCCGCCACCGGCTGGCTTAGTATGCCGCAACCGTAACGGAGGTTACCCATGAAGGCGATGCTGCTGACGAACCACGGCGGGCCGGAGATGATGCGCTACGGCGAGGCGCCGGACCCGGTCGCCGGCCCGGTTGAGGTAGTGGTGGATATTCACGCGGCCAGCGTCAACGGCGCCGATCCCAAGGTGCGGCGCGGAAATGGCCGCTACAAACTGAGCCAATTCCCTCACATCATGGGCCGCGATTTCTCGGGCATCGTCAGCATGGTCGGGCCGGGGGTCACCGATCTCAAAGTGGGCGACGCCGTCTTCGGCGTGCTCGACCAGGGCATCGAAGGCACCTATGCGGAAAAGCTCGCCATCAAGGCCGCGCTTGTCGCCAAGAAGCCCGCTTCGCTCAGCCATGTCGACGCCGCGGCGCTCG
>DAIMKK010000358.1:0-3562 GCA_036721745.1 Pseudolabrys sp.
TACCGCCTTCATCGACGAGGAGCATGAGACCGCGCTCAGTATTAAGCTTTGACAATGCGGGCAAATGCCGCCACGTCGAGGCGAAAGGAAACTCATTTGTCGATCCAAGCCATCCTGCTGCCGCTGTTCGTCGAGGTCGCGCTGACCTTGGGCCTGATGCTGTGGATGTTTATGGCGCGCCGCGATGATCTTCGCAGCGGCGCGGTGCACCCCTCGAAAATTGCCTTGCGCGAGCCGAACTGGACCACGCGCACGCAGCAGATTTCCTACAGCTTCAGCAATCAATTCGAATTGCCGGTGCTGTTTTACGTCCTCACCATTCTGGAAATCATCACCCGCCATGCCGATCTGGTGTTTGTGCTGCTGGCTTGGATTTTCGTTATCACGCGTCTCGGCCAAGCCTATGTGCACACCACCAGCAACCGCGTGATGTGGCGTGGGTCGATCTATGGCATCGGCGCATTGGTGCTGATCGCCATGTGGGTCATCTTCATGGTCCGCATCTTGCTGGGCCTGCCATGACGCCGGCCGCGCGGCTCGCCGCCGCCATCGAAGTTTTCGGAAATCTCGAGAGCGAGCGCCGCCCGGCGGCCGACGCGCTCAAGAGCTGGGGTCTGGCGCATCGCTTCGCCGGCTCGGGCGACCGCGCGACCATTGCCGGCCTGGTTTACGACGCGCTGCGCCGGCGCGCGTCGAGCGCTTTTCTGATGGGCGCCGACACGCCACGCGCCATCCTGCTCGGCATGCTCAAGCGCGAGCGCGGTCTCGATAGCGACGCGATCGCCAAGCTTGCCGACGGTTCGAACTATGGGCCCGCCGCGCTCAGCGATGACGAGCGCCAGCGGCTCGATGCCGCCGACATGGCGAGCGCGCCTGCGCATGTCGCCGGTGATTATCCAGAATGGCTTGAGCCGCATTTCACGCGCGCCTTCGGCGACGCGCGCGCGGAGGAGGGCGCGGCTTTGTCGTCGCGTGCGCCGCTCGACCTGCGGGTGAACACCTTAAAGGCGGAGCGCGACAAGGTTGCCGTGATGCTGTCGGACTTGAAGCCGGAACAGGCCACGTGGTCGCCCTGGGGTCTGCGCGTCCGCATTGGCGCCGATTCGAAAAGCCCAGCGGTACACGCCGAGCCTGCCTTCATCAAAGGTATGGTCGAATTGCAGGACGAAGGCTCGCAACTGGCCGCGCTGTTCTCCGGCGCCAAAGCCGGCGAGCAGGTGGTCGATCTCTGCGCCGGCGCCGGCGGCAAGACGCTGGCGCTCGCGGCCATGATGGAGAACAAGGGGCAAATCTTCGCCACCGACGACGACAAGCGCCGGCTGGCGCCGATCCACGACCGGCTCAAGCGCTCGGGCGCGCGCAACGTGCAGGTGCGCACGCCAAAATCGGTGGGCGGCGAGATCGCCGATCTCGCCGGGCGCTGCGATCTGGTGCTGATCGACGCGCCCTGCACCGGCACCGGCGCTTGGCGCCGCAATCCGGACGCCAAGTGGCGCATGCGCCCGGGCGCGCTGGAGCAGCGGCAGAAGGAGCAGACGGAAATCCTCGACCGGGCCGTGCCGCTGCTCAAGGCCGGCGGGCGCATTGCCTATGTCACCTGCTCGGTGCTCGACGAGGAAAACTGCGCGCAGGCGCGCGCATTCCTCGCGCGCCAGCCGGAGTTTTCCGTTCAGCTGCCGGCCGAGGTCGCCAATGCGCTAGGCGAGCGCGCCTTCATGTTCGCCAAGGCGGCGCGGCTATCGGACGAAGGCATCCTGATGACGCCGCGGGCCACCGAGACCGACGGCTTTTTCATCGCGCTGCTCCGCCAAACCGGCTGAAGACTCGCCGAATTAACGCTTAGGCAACGCGAAAACCCCGTTTGCGCCGCAATCCCGGCCAAAAATCTCCGCGATATTTCGTGACTGAAGGGGACGAGATTCCCGAACAAGGTTTTTCAATATGCTGGTGGCTAGTCGCGATCCCTTTCATTCCGGCGCGCACGATGCCGCATCTTCGCAAGGCGCCGATGGCGCCAGGCGCGCTGCGCCCAGGCTCGCCCGCACCGTCAACATGCTGCAGGTCGTCGGCTCGCTGCTGGCGATACCGGTCGGCCTGGCCAGCGGCTATTCGATTTACCGCGCCAATTTCTCCGTCGATACGACGTGCCAAAGCTTGCGCGCCAATATCGTCACGATGATCGACAAAAGCATCGATGCCAGCACGCGGCGTATCCTGGTACGCCACGATGTCGAGACGTTCGAGCAAACTTGCGGCAAGGTTGATCCGGACGCCACCGCGGCATTCAAGGCTTTGCTCGCCGCCGATAAAGCGTCCGTTCCCACCGCGACCATGGCCGCGCCGTCGCCGCAACGCGCCGAGGCGCAACCGAAACAAGCGGTCCGCAAGATCGAGACGCGTCCGCAGGTCGTCGCCAAAGCGCCGGCCACGGCTTGGCCCGCCGCCGCGGCCGAGCCCGTTCGCGACGATCCGTCGGCATCCGACGCGCAGTGGGTCGATGCGGTTCGCCAGGCTCTGCTGACGCATGGCAAGGAGCAGCCGGCGGCTGAGACTGCCAAGGCGCCGGTTGCACCCGCGCCCGTGCCCGCTCCGCAGCCTTTAAAGCAAGAGGCCGCCTTGCCGCCGCCTGCTCCGACACCGGCACCGGCCGCAGCCGCGTTGCCGGCCCCAGTTGCGCCGTCGGTTGCGACGCCGTTGCCTCTTGCGGCAACGGTCGCAACGCCAGTCATCTCGTCAGCCAACCCCGATCATCCGGTGCCACCGGGCGCGATCCCTGAATCCGCTTCGCCCACTGACGCGGCCAAGCCGAATGAGCAAGGTCATCCGCGCATCCGCGGGTGGATTGCGAAAATCCCGCTGATGGGAAACGTGATCAATAACGGCTGGTAGGACGGCGCACCCAAATCCTTTGCACCGCCTAACATCGCATTGCATACCGCCTCATATAATCCAAAAAATGCCCATCTGGCTTGCGTTTCCTCTCGCAACGGTTTACATCTGGCAACATCGCGTTGCACCCAATTGCGCTCTGGCCGTTGCCAGCCTGTTGCCAGATGGAGCCGCCCATGCCTGGAAAGAACCCTCCGAAACGGACCTTAAACGACCGAGGCCTGAAGGCGGCCAAGGCGGCGCCAAAGGGCGCCACCTACGACCTTATGGACGCGGTAGTGCCCGGCTTCCGCGTGCGCGTCTCCGAGACCGGCCGAAAGACATTCGTGCTGCTGACGCGCTATCCCGGCAGCCAAAACCCGACCCGTCGCAGCATCGGCCTTTACGGCGCTCTGACGCTCGAACAGGCCCGCAGCAAGGCGCGTGATTGGCTTGAATTGATCCGCAAGGGCGTCGATCCCGGCGCGGAAGCCGACCGCCTGCGCCTAGCCGAACAGCGCAAGCGCGCCAATTCGTTTGCCAGCGTGGTCGAAGACTACATCAAATTCGCCGTGATCGGCCCTGATCCGGAGAATCCTAGGCAGCGCCGTGGCGCCAGGGTCGCTCACGAGCTGCGCGAAATGTTTGTGCCACTATGGAGCACAAAATCGATCACCGAAATCAGCCGCGAAAA
>DAIMKK010000359.1:0-3554 GCA_036721745.1 Pseudolabrys sp.
TTGCTCGTTCAGCGACGCCGTCGAGGACCTGCGGGCGGTTGGTTGCTCTGCTTAGCCTTCTAAGATTAATGCTAATCCAGTTCCGGCCCGCGCGCCAGCACCGCGTCACCGCCAAAAGTCGCCCAATTTACCGCTATTTGCGCTCCCGCAGTGCGGCAAAAAGAGACGCCCGCATTGGATCGTCGAGCAGGCATCGACGCTGTCGTGGAGAATTCTTGATCCAAATCAAGGACGCGCGGGCACGGGATATGGATTATTCGTTTTGTATTCTAAAAAAATTCTAGTGCGATCTTGTCCGCTTAATCGGAGAGGAAGAACGCCCATGAATATTGCCATCACCGACACTCGCAAAGCCCGCGTCGCCTATGACGATCTGCGCGAATGGATAGTCGAGGCCGACAAGCTCGGCGAGTTGGTGCGCGCCAATGGATATTCCTGGGAGGAAGACATCGGCATGGCGGCGGAACTGCTGCAACACGACGCGGCCGCGCCCGTGGCATTATTCGACAATATCCCGGGCTATCCGAAAGGCTTCCGCGTTCTCACTAATTTCTTCGGCGCCCGCCGGCAGAATATGACGCTCGGCTTTTCGCCCGATCTCAACAAGATCGAGCTGTCCGAGGCCTTCCTCAACGACTTCCAGAAGATCTCTAACAAGCCGCTGCCTTACCAGGTCGTGAAAACCGGTCCGGTCATGGAGAACGTGATCGAAGGGGACGCGGTGGACGTCACCCGTTTCCCGACCCCGGTCTGGCACGACCGCGATGAGGGCCGCCGATACATTGGGACCGGCAGCTTCAACGTCACGCGCGATCCCGACGAGGATTGGGTCAATGCCGGCACCTACCGCGTGATGATTCATGACGCCAAACGGCTTGGCTTCTACATTTCACCCGGCAAGCACGGGCGTATTCACCGTGACAAATACCAGGCGCTTAATAAGCCCATGCCGGTGTGCATTGTTATCGGCGGTGACCCGCTCACCTTCCTGATGGCATGCACCGAGGTGCCCTACGGCGTTTGCGAGTACGAAATCGCCGGCGCCTATCGCGGGCGGCCGCAGAAGGTCGTACTGGGCAAGCACACGGGTCTGCCCTATCCGGCCAATGCCGAGATCGTGATCGAAGGCTTTGTGCAGCCGGGCAACAACATGCCGGAAGGGCCGTTCGGCGAATGGACCGGCTACTACGGTTCGAAGATGCGCAGCGAACCGGTGCTCGACGTCAAGGCCATCTACCACCGCAACGACCCGATCCTGCTCGGCTGCCCGCCGCAACGGCCGCCGGAGGAGCAGGCGCGTTATCGCGCGGTGGTACGGTCGGCGCTGCTCAAGCAGGAGCTGAAAAAAACCGGTCTGCCCGATGTGGTCGCTACCTGGTGCCACGAGGCCGGCGGATCGCGCCAGCTCACCGCCGTGTCGATCAAGCAGCGGTACCCGGGGCATGCCCGCCAGGCGGGACATCTCGCCGCCATGTGCCGCTCGGCCGCCTATGCCGGCAAATATGTGATCGTGGTCGACGATGACATCGACGTATCCAATCTCGAAGAGCTGATGTGGGCGGTCTGCACGCGTTCGGACCCGGCGACGTCGATTGATTTTATTCGCGGCGCCTGGTCGACGCCGCTCGATCCGTCGATCCCGCCCGAACGCAAGGCGCAGGGCGACTTCACCAATAGCCGCGCGATCATCGACGCTTGCCGGCCGTTCCATTGGAAAGACCAGTATCCGATCGTGAATATGCCGCTGCCTGAGACGGCGCGCCGCACCAAGGAGATGTTTTCCTGGATGCTGAACGGCGAAAAAGAGAAAGCAAAGTCAAGCTAACTCTGATTACAGCCCAATCTTTGTTTTCCACTCATGACGGTTGTGCGCCGAATCAACTTGGTCAAGGATGCCTCTGATTTGCGCACAGGCGAACTTGGAGCAGCCGCATGGCCGACTTGAGCCGGTTGAAGGAAGACCTCGTCACCGCTAACAGCGACCTCGACAAGTCGCTCGGCATGCGCAGCGTGGCTCTAATGTGTGTTTACGGCTGCTTGGAGGTGGGCAGGTCGTTGCGCGAGGCGGTGTTCACCTCGGTCTACACCGAAGTCAACGCCCAGATGCTCGGTAAGGCGCTAGCAAAGGGCGAGGTCGCCTATCTACGCGGCGGCGAAATCGCCGCCAACACTAAGGGCCGCGCCGGCTTCACGCTTGAACGGGGCGGGGAGAATTGGTGCCGCCAGGTGGATCGACCCTATTACCCGCTGACCTGGGACGTGGGCCCGGGCTTTTCTCGCAGCGACAAGTACATGCACAACGCTTTGATATGAATTCGAACACGTCGACGACGCCAGGCATGCCGCTTCCAGAGTGACCAAAGGAGGCTACAAAATGCGCACACTTCTGGCTTTGGCTTCCGCAGCTATACTTTGCACATCCGGCGCATGGTCGCCGGTTTGGGCCCGGGACGCCGCAGCGAACTATCCCAACAGGCCGATCCACATCATCGTTTGCGTGCCGGCCGGCGGCGGCGTCGATACCGTCACGCGCATCGTGGCCGATGGCTTGCAGAAAAAGCTCGGCCAGCCGGTGGTGGTGGAAAACCGGTCCGGCGCCGCCGGCAATATCGGCGCGGAAACGGTGTTCAACGCCGATCCGGATGGCTACACGCTGCTGGCGGCGCAGCCGTCGCCGCTCACTGTCAATCCGCTGCTGTACAAGACGATGGCTTTCGATCCGACCCAGTTCGAGCCGGTCGCGATCATGACCACGGTCGCCAATGTGCTGCTGGTGCGCGACGACTTTCCCGCCAAGACCGCGCAGGAATTCATCGCCTATGCCAAGGCCAATCCGGGCAAGATCAATTATGCCTCGCAGGGCATCGGCACTACCTCGCATCTGACCGCGGCGCTGTTCGAAAAGGTGACCGGCACCAAGATGGTGCACGTGCCCTTCAAGGGCACCGCACCGGCGCTCAATGCGCTCATCGGCAGCCATGTCGACATGATCTTCATGGAGCTCGCCTCGGCCATCAAACTGCACCGGGCCGGCAAGGCGCGCATCCTGGCGGTGGCGACCAATGCGCGCATTGCGGACCTACCCGACATCCCGACGCTCAACGAGGCCGGCGTGAGGGGATTCGAGTCCGGCACCTGGAATGCCATCGCCGCGCCGCCGAAGACGCCGCCGGCCATCGTCGCCAAGCTCAACACGGCGGTCAACGAGGTGCTCAAAGAAAAGGACGTGCAGGAGAAGTTCGCCAAGCTCACTTTGCATGCCGCCGGCGGCACGCCCGCCCATGCCGCGGCCTTCATCAAGAAAGAAACGCAGACCTGGGGCGGGGTGATCAAGGAGGCGCACGTTCCGGCGCATTGAGGCGCCGGCAATACCAATAGCGACCAGAAATGGTGCGTCGCGGCGAATGACGCGAAGTCCCATTAGCGACATCGCGCCGGTACTCAGACAGACCGAATTGGGTCGGGCGAGCCGGAACCATATGGCGGCTCGCAGGTTACCTCCGTAACAGTTCCTTAGGGATATTGACTGCTGTTTATTTAACGATTCATAACCG
>DAIMKK010000360.1:0-3547 GCA_036721745.1 Pseudolabrys sp.
GGCGGTCGGATGCAATGCGGTGTCGAGGACGCCCATGGAGCAAGGCTAGCGCCGCGACACAGTCAGGGGCAAGAGCGGCATCCCCAGCGCTGTCATTGCCGGGCTTGACCCGGAAATCCATAATGACGCTCGACAATGGCAGCCTTACGTAAGGTTTTGTCGATTGCCGCTCATCATGGATGCGCGGGTCAAGCCCGCGCATGACGGTGGACGGGCCTCACGCCGCCAGCTTGCGCGCCGTCCGCGCCGCTTCTGCCACGTGTTCGATAAAAATGCGCGCGCTCGCCTCCCACGTCATGCCAAGAGCGAATTCGCGGCAGTCGTCACGCGAAAGGTCCAGCGCATCGAGGCAGGCGCGCCGCAAATCCTCGTCGAGCCGGCCGACCGGCGCCTGTCCGATCACGTCGCGCGGCGCTGCGGCCGGAAAGCCGGCAACCGGCACCCCGCTCGCCAGCGCCTCCAGCAGCACCAGGCCGAAGGTGTCGGTGCGGCTCGGGAATACGAACACGTCAGCTGCGGCGTAGATCTCGGCCAGCGCCTCGCCTTCGCGGCTGCCAAGAAACACCGCGTCGGGATAGGCCTTGGCCAACGCGCCGCGCGCCAGTCCGTCGCCGACCACCAGCTTGCTGCCCGGCAGATCGAGCTTGAGGAAAGCCTCGACGTTCTTTTCGACCGCCAGCCGCCCGACGGTCAGAAAAATCGGCCGCGGCAGGTCGAACATCGCACCGCTACGCGGGCGAAACAAATTCGCATCGACGCCACGCGGCCACAGCTTCACGTTCATGAAGCCGCGGCCGGTGAGTTCGGTCGCCAGTGTTGGCGTCGCCGCCAGCACCGCGACGCCGGCCCTATGAAACCGCCGCAGCCAGCCCCAGGTCACGTCGCAGGTCCAGCGCTCCGGCACCGGCAGACGCTCCGCGAGATAGTCGGGAAAGCGGGTGTGCAGACTGGTGGTGAACGGCACGCCGCGCCGCAGGCAAACGCGGCGCACGGCATGGCCGAGCGGCCCTTCCGTCGCAATATGGATGGCGTCCGGCCGAGCGCGCTCGAGCCGCCGCTCGACGTCGCCCGGCCCCGGCAGCGCCAGCCGCACTTCTGGATAGGTCGGCATCGGCAGCGTCCAGAACTCAGCCGGCGTCAGGAATTCAAGTTCCGCGCCGAGCGCACGCGCCTCGCGCGCGACGTGCCCCAAGGTGCGCACCACGCCATTGACCTGCGGATGCCACGCATCGGTGGCGACCAGGATTTTCATGATTCTTTCTCTTGCGGCATGATTTTCTCCGAAAACCGGTTCCCACTTTTCGGGATCATGCCGCTTGTGCCTGCGCAGCGTGCGGCGTGGATTCGCTGTCCTCGCCGGTGTGGGTCCAGGTGATGATCTCGAAGCGGCCATCGTTGCGCTCGGCCACCGCGGTGCAGCTTTCCACCCAGTCGCCGCAATTGATGTACCGCAGGCCGAAATCGTCGTGCATGGCGGCGGTGTGGATGTGACCGCATATCACACCATCGACCTGATGATGCTTGGCTTCGGTCGCGAGCGCCTTCTCGAAGGCGCCGATATAATTGACCGCGTTCTTGACCTTCAGCTTCGCCCATTTTGATAGCGACCAATAGGGCGCGCCCAGCACGCGGCGCATGCCGTTGAACAGACGATTGGCGGTGAGCGCGAATTCGTAGGCCTTGTCGCCGAGCAGCGCCAGCCAGCGCGCCTGCGTCACCACCAGGTCGAAGATGTCGCCGTGCACGACCAGATAGCGTCGCCCGTCGGCGCCTTCGTGGATGGAGAGCTCGACCACCTCGATGCCGCCGAAATGAGTGCCGTAATAGCCGCGCAGGAATTCGTCGTGATTGCCCGGGATGTAGATGACGCGCGAACCTTTGCGGCCCTTGCGCAGCAACTTCTGCACCACGTCGTTATGCGCCTGCGGCCAGTACCACGACGAGCGCAAGGCCCAGCCATCGACGATGTCGCCGACCAGGTAAATCGTGTCGGCTTCGTGGTGGCGGAGAAAGTTGAGCAGTTTGTCGGCCTGGCAGCCGCGCGTGCCGAGATGCACGTCGGAAATGAAAAGCGCGCGAAACCGTCGCGTGTCCGTCACGATGCGGCGAGCTTTCTGCCGTTGCTCATGGTTACACGCATAGCAAATTCGCGTCTCGGTTTTATGACAGCGCCATTAACCAATTGGCGACCTATCGGCGCCCTTTAGGCCGCGGCGCTTTGCGGCTCGCAACGGCGGAACCGCACCAGCGTATAGACGCCGAACGGCGGCACCTTGCGCCGCTCGATTAGCTCGGCCCCACCATGCGCCTGCGCCCACGCCGCCAGCCGCGCGAACGGGAACTCGGGGCGCAGGCCCAGCCGTTGCGCCTTTTGCGCCAGCAGACGCTCGACCGCGGCAGCCAGCCCGCGTTCCGAGTAGAGATGATTGACCAAAATGATCTGCCCGCCCGGCTTCAGCACGCGCGTGCATTCTGAGAGCACGCGCTCGGGATTTTCGACCAATGTGATGACGAACTGCCCAACCACGCAGTCGAAACTGGCGTCGTCGTAGCGCAAGTCGTGCGCGTCCATCACCGCCAGGCCCTTCACGAACGGATAGCGGCCGCTTGCCGCCCTTAAGCGCGCCCGCGCGATCATCGGCTCCGACAGGTCGATGCCGGTAATCTCGGTGGTGGTGTCGTAGTCGCCGAACGACAGTCCGGTGCCGACGCCGATCTCGAGGATGCGCCCGCCGACGTCACGCGCGGCGCGCGCGGCGGCGCGCCGTCCGTTGACGAAGACCGGCCCGCACAGCACGTCATAGACCGGCGCCCAGCGGGCATAGGCTTTTTCCATTACCTGCTTGTCGGGATCGCGCAGCATGGTTCCCTCGCGAATCGAGTGGCCGTTCGCACCGAACTAGCAAGCGATTGCTACAGTTGCGCGACAAGGCTTGACGCTCGCGCGTCAGCCCCTAACACTTCCGCCGAAACGCATCGAAAAAGGAAATCCCATGGATCTCGGAATTACCGGCCGCAAGGCCATCGTTTGCGCGTCCAGCCGCGGGCTGGGCAACGCCTGCGTGCGGGCGCTCGCGGAAGCCGGCTGCGAGGTGGTGATGAACGGCCGCAATGCCGGCACACTCGAGGCCGCTGCCGCCGAAATCGCCAAAGCGACCGGCGCAAAGGTCACCGCCGTGGCGGCCGACGTCGCCACGCCGGAAGGCCAGAAAGCGTTGCTCGCCGCCTGCCCCGCGCCCGATATCCTGATCAACAACAATGCCGGGCCGCCGCTGCGCGACTTCCGCGAGCTCACCCGCCAACAAATGATCGACGGCGTGATCGCCAATATGATCGTCGCCGTCGAGCTGATCCAGAAAGTGATCGACCCGATGAGCCAGCGCAAGTTCGGCCGCATCGTCAACATCACCTCGGGCTCGGTGAAGATGCCGCTCGCCGGCCTCGATTTGTCGTCGGGGGCGCGCGCCGGCTTGACCGCGTTCCTCGCCGGCGTGGCGCGCACGGTCGCCGGCAACAACGTGACGATCAACAACATATTGCCCGGCGC
>DAIMKK010000361.1:0-3539 GCA_036721745.1 Pseudolabrys sp.
ACGACTACATGACCAAGCCATTCCACAAGGACGAGCTGATCGCGCGCATCCACGCGATCGTGCGCCGCTCCAAGGGCCACGCCCAGTCGGTCATCAACACCGGCGACCTCGTCGTCAACCTCGACACCAAGACCGTCGAAGTCGGTGGCCAGCGCGTGCACCTCACCGGTAAAGAATACCAGATGCTCGAGCTGCTCAGCTTGCGCAAAGGCACCACGCTCACCAAGGAGATGTTCCTCAATCATCTCTACGGCGGCATGGACGAGCCGGAGCTCAAGATCATCGACGTGTTCATCTGCAAGCTGCGCAAGAAGCTCGCCAACGCATCCTCGGGCAAGAACTACATCGAGACGGTGTGGGGCCGCGGCTACGTGCTGCGCGAACCGTCCGAGATGGAAGAGCGCATTCCGGCTTAGCGCTTGAAAAAATCGCGCCTTCGGGCGCTCTGCAACCCCGCCGGAAACGGCGGGGTTTTTTTATGCAGAGCGCAACCGCTCGCCAAGCAGTCAATCTCCGTCAGGGTAGACGGCCGCCTTCAAGCTGGAATTTCCAGCCGGCGGCAACACTCGCCGTCTCGACAACGTTACGCACTTTGGCATAGTCAAGCGTGCCGCCGCCGCCGACCGAGACATCCTTGCGCTCGCCTGACCGTTTCCAGCCGCTCACCGTGGTCTTCTCCACCGTCAACGTCGGCGGCGGAATGCCCCAGCTGCGTTCGACCACGGCTTCGCGGAAATGAACGATGTGATCCTGCTCGGTCGGACGGCATGACATGCGATAAGTAACCTTGCGGCCGCCCAACCACCACTTCGTCTGAATGGATTCCATTTCTCCACTTAGTCCATGCCCTGCGTCCCCGCGGAGTGTGAGACCAAGTGCCGCACTCTTCTTTTGCAGCTCGTTGATGAGCGCGTTTTCGCTGAGAATGTCGGTCATCGATGCCTCCTTTTGGAGTCATGATCCTCCCACAGGCGGAATTTGCATTGATTCAACGCAATGCCGGGCGCGCCGCAGGCGGGCTACGCAACTGCCAGTCCGGTGTTCAGGCATGTCCTGGAGGGATATCGGCTTCGCGACGTGAAGCGGTCGATCTGCCCAGAGAGATAGCGCCTCAGACCTTCATCGCGAATTTGAGCACGTTGCTCGCCGGCGCCGGTTTCGCGGCCGGCGTATTCGGCACATAGAGTCCGCGCCGGTCGGCCATCGGCTTGAACGCGTCGGTCAAGCCGACCACGGTTTCGGCGGCGCCCAGCACCAGGAAGCCGTCCGACGGCATCTGGCGCGCGAGCCGATTGAGCACGCCAATTTTGGTTTCCTGGTCGAAATAGATCAGCACATTGCGGCAAAACACCAGGTCGAAAGTGCCGAGGCTGGAAAAATCGTTGAGCAGATTGAGCGGGCGGAACTGCACCATGGCCCGAATTTCGGGCGCGACCTGCCAGGCCTCGCCGACCTGGCTGAAGAATTTCACCAGTTGCCGGATCGGCAACCCGCGCTGCACTTCGAACTGGTTGTAGATGCCAGCCTTGGCCTTCGCCAGCACCTCGTTGGAAATGTCGGTGGCGACGATCTCCACGCGCCAGCCGGCGAGCGCCGGACCGATGCCCTTAAGGCTCATCGCCAGTGAATAGGGTTCCTGCCCGGTGGCGCAGGCGGTGCACCAGATACGGATGCGTTTCTCGCGCGCGCGCGCTTCCAGCAGCGCCGGCATGATGGTCTGACGGAAATGTTCGAACGGCACCTTGTCGCGGAAGAAGAACGATTCGTTGGTAGTCATCGCCTCGACCACTTCGATGGTGAGCGGTGCGGCCATCGCGGCCTTGAGCTTCGCCACCAATTCGGCGAGGCCGCCGAGCCCGTGCTTGCGCGCAACCGGCAACAGGCGGCTTTCGGCGAGATATTGTTTCTCGGCCGAGAGCACCAGGCCGGAACGCTCGCGTAGCACCTTGCGCAAATAATCGAAGTCCTGCGGGGTCATGCGCGTTCTCCCGCGAACAAGCGTATTAGCCGGGGTGCGATCTCGCTCAGCGGCAGCACGGCCGAGCAGACGCCGGCATGCGCCACTTGGCCCGGCATACCCCACACCACGCTCGAGGCTTCGTCCTGCGCCAGGATGCTGCCGCCGGCGGCGGCGATCGCCTGCGATCCGCGCAGGCCGTCCGAACCCATGCCGGTCAGCACAAGGCCGAGCACTTTTTGGCCCCAGACCTCCGCGGCCGAGGAAAACAACGGGTCCACAGCGGGCTTGCAGAAATTGACCAGTGGACCGTCGTCGAGCGCAATCACGGCGGCACCATCGCGGCGCACGACCGACATGTGCCACCCGCCGGGGGCGAGGTAGACGGTCCCGGCATTGATCTGTTCGCCATCCTGCGCCTCGCGCACCGGGCGATTGGCGACGCGCGCGAGATGCTCGGCCAGGATCGCGGTGAAGGTCGGCGGCATGTGCTGGGTGATCAGCACCGGGGCTTGGTCGAGCACGCCGCCGATCTGGGCAACGATGGCGTTGAGCGCCTGCGGACCTCCGGTGGAGGCGCCGATCACCAGCACGCGCGGCGGCGTCGCCGGCAGCGCGCGGAGCGCGATCGGTTGCCCAGCGCCGGTGCGAAGCTTGGGCGGCAGCGATGCCGCGGCGTCCGTCAGCGGCAGTTGCGCACGCTGATGGAGCGCGCGCAGGCGCTTCGAGCGCAAACCCAACTGGCGAACTTTTTCGATCAGGTCGCGGCGGAAACCGGGCGAACCGGTGACTTCGCGCGTGGTGGCTGGCTTCGGAATATAGTCGGTGGCGCCGAGCGAAAGCGCCCGCAAGCTGATCTCGGCGTTACGCCGCGTCAGCGTCGAGGCCATGATCACGATCAGGTCGCGCTTCTTTTCCAAGAGCAGCGGCAAAGCGGCGATACCGTCGAGCTCCGGCATGTCGACGTCGAGCAACACCACATCGGGATCGGCGCGCTCGACCTGGTTCACGGCGTCGCGGCCGGTGCGCAGCGAGGCGACGACCTCGAGGTCCGGCTCGGCCTCCACCCAGCGCGCAAACAGGCCACGCACGACCACGGCATCGTCCACGATCATGACGCGGATGCGACGGCCGATATCGCTGTTGGATGATGCGGGTGCCACGACTACGTTCATCGGACTTGGACGCCTTTACTTCCCTGTTGCTGACGGCGCGTGGCCGGTCAGATCAGCCCGACTTCTTGGAATTTGGCTTCCACGATCTCCTTGTCGAACGGCTTCATGATGTATTCGTTGGCGCCAGCGTGCAGGGCGCGCGCGATATGCGCGACGTCGTTCTCGGTGGTGCAGAACACCACTTTGGGCGAATCGCCGCCCGGCAACTTGCGCAGCGAGCGCAGGAATTCGTAGCCGTCCATCTTCGGCATGTTCCAGTCGAGCAGGATCGCGTCCGGGAGATGGCGCCGGCAGGCGTCGAGCGCTTGCTCGCCGTCTTCGGCCTCTACGATATCGAATTCGAGGCCCTCAAGAATTCGCCGCGCCACCTTGCGGATGACGCTCGAGTCGTCAACGACCAAACATGT
>DAIMKK010000362.1:0-1561 GCA_036721745.1 Pseudolabrys sp.
CCTTGAGCGCATCCTCGATCCCGCTGTGTCGCGCTATCCGGTGCCCTGGCTGACGCAATACGCAATGCGCATGCGGGACACGTTTGGCGAATTGTTTCCCTACGGCATCGAGCCCAACCGGCCGACGCTGGAACTGTTCCTGCGCTACGCGCACGAACAGGGCATCGCCCACAGACTCGCCAAGCCGGAAGACATTTTCCCGGCCGGCATCATGGCATCGGTGAAGATTTAAATTACTTGCCCGCGCGTTTGGCGGCCTCGGCGCGGATGTCGGGCGCGGTGATCTTGGCGAGATCGATCGCCTCTTTCAAATTGCCGGCCTTGAGCAATTCGCTCTGCATCCAGGCGAGCTTGTCCATAGGCAGGTTGACCTCCGGATCGATCAAGCCGTGCTTGATGGTGTCGTCATAGGTATAAGCGGCCCGTGGATCGTCTGGCTTGGCCTTGATGACGTCTTGCGTGAGCTTGATGGTCTCGTCGCGATGGCTGAGCGCAAAGCGCAGCGCATTCATTTCCGCGGCGACAAAGCCGACGGCCTCGGCGCGCCGGTCGACCAGCGTCTTGCCAGTCACGGTCAGGCAGACGCGCAGATAATTCGGCAGAACGTCGCGGCCGTTGACCAGCATTGTGATATCCTTGGGCGCGATCGACATGAACTCGGCGGCCACCACGGCGGCGTCGGCAATGCCGGCGACCACCGCCTTGTAGCGCTCGAGATCGCCGCCGAGATTGGCGAAACGAACGTCGCTTTGCGGGATTTTGTATTTCTCCAGAATCGCGTTGATCATCAGATTGGGCAGCGAGCCGGGCGCGGCCACCGCCACAGTCTTGCCCTTGAGGTCTTCGACCTTCGAAATCGTCGAACGCACCATCAGCCCGTGCGGCACGCCCGGCCAATCGCAACCGAGAATCTTGATGTCGGCGCCGTGCGCACCAGCCAGAATAGCGGCGCCCGGGCTCGATTCGATGCTGTCGATCTCGCCCGAGAGCAACGCCTTGTGGGCGGTGGCGCCGTTCTTGAAGTTGAGGATTTCGAGCTGCAGCCCTTGCTTCTCGGCAAAGCCGTGCCGGCTCACCATCAGCGAGAACCCGGCGTCGCCCTTGGGCTCGATCACGCCATGCTTCCAGGGCTTGAGTTTCTGTGCCGCCACCGGCACAGCGAGCACCCCCGCCAGCAAGACCGCGCCAAGCGTGAATAACCGAATGGCCATGGCTCTAAACCTCCCCCAATGGTGGGAAAAAGCAAGGATTGGCCAGGAAAAATCGTTCTCTGCCGATTCGTTCGCTAATTGTTCTTGTGCAACCTAATCGCCTCGATTACACTCGCAGGTAGCGGGTGAGGGGCATCCCCATGGTCCAGCGCGTCTCAACGGTCGCCTTCGAGGGCATCGAGGCCCGCGCCGTCGACGTGCAGGTGCAAGTCGCCCCCGGCCTACCCGCCTTCAACGTCGCTGATGGTCAATGACAAAAGCTCACGGCGGGTCCCTTTTGGCTGGGAAATCCTAGGAATGCTTGGGTCCCCCCGAGCTTCAAAAAGAGGGCTAAAGCCCCGTTGTTGTAG
>DAIMKK010000362.1:1571-3537 GCA_036721745.1 Pseudolabrys sp.
CCTCGCTTTGCCGGCGCGCCATCACCATCAATCTCGCGCCCGCCAACTTGCCGAAGGAAGGCAGCCACTACGATCTGCCGATCGCGCTCGGGCTGATGGCCGCCATAGGGGCCATTCCGCAGGACGCGATTTCCGGCTTCACCGTATTGGGTGAGCTCGGCCTCGACGGCGGCATCGCGTCCGTCGCCGGCGTGCTGCCGGCCGCGATCGGCGCGAATGCGCGCGGGCAAGGGCTGATCTGCCCCGCCGCCTGCGGCCCGGAAGCGGCCTGGGCCTCGCCGGAGATCGACATCGTCGCCGCCCAGTCGCTCATCCAACTCGCCAATCATTTCAAGGGCACGCAGGTGCTCTCGCGGCCGCAGCCCAAAATCCGCGAACTCGACGGCGTGCCGCTCGATCTTGCCGACATCAAAGGCCAGGTAAGCGCCATGCGCGCGCTCGAAGTCGCCGCCGCCGGCGGCCATAACCTGTTGATGGTCGGCCCGCCTGGCGCCGGCAAATCCATGCTGGCGGCGCGGCTACCGTCGATTTTGCCGCCGCTGCTGCCGACCGAACTGCTCGAAGTCTCGATGATCGCTTCGGTCGCCGGCGAGATCGAAGGTGGCGCACTCACCAACCGGCGGCCGTTCCGCTCACCGCATCATTCCGCCTCCATGCCGGCGCTGGTCGGCGGCGGCCTGCGCGCGCGGCCGGGCGAAATTTCGCTCGCCCATAACGGCGTGCTGTTCCTCGACGAAATGCCGGAATTCTCCGCGCAGGTTTTGGATTCGCTGCGCCAGCCGCTGGAAACCGGCGACGTCGCCATTGCGCGCGTCAACCACCGCATCACTTATCCGGCGCGGTTCATGCTGGTCGCCGCCATGAACCCGTGCCGCTGCGGACGCGCCAACGATCCCGGTTTTGCCTGCAAGCGCGGGCCGAATACCCGTTGCGTCGCGGAATACCAGGGCCGCCTGTCCGGCCCGCTGCTCGACCGCATCGACCTGCACATCGAGGTGCCGGCGGTGACCGCTGCCGATTTGATCCTGCCGCCGCCGAGCGAAGGCAGCCGCGAGGTCGCCGCCCGCGTG
This sequence comes from Pseudolabrys sp., assembly GCA_036721745.1. GTDB lineage: Bacteria > Pseudomonadota > Alphaproteobacteria > Rhizobiales > Xanthobacteraceae > Pseudolabrys. Next base: position 2,642 of record DAIMKK010000362.1, read on the forward strand.
GCGCGCGCGCGCGACATCCAGCTCGAGCGTTACGCCGCGCTCGGGCTCGCCAACGTGCGCACCAATGCGCAGGCGCACGGGCCGGTGCTGGAGGAGATCGCGCGCGCCGACGGCAGCGGGCTTACACTGCTCAGAGAGGCCGCCGACTCGATGCATCTGTCGGCGCGCGGCTATCACCGCGTGCTGCGCGTCGCCCGCACGCTGGCCGATCTCGACGGCGCTGAGAAAGTCGGCCGCGTCCATCTGGCCGAGGCGCTGTCCTACCGCGCGCTCGCCGACGAAGTGCGGCGGGCTGCGTAAAAGCGCGCGATTTCAGGGCAATTTAATAAACAAGTAAGCGCGCTGCGTTAACCTTCACGTTGCGTGGCCGTTCGTCCGCGCCACCCAGGAGGGCTCATGACGCGCACGCATATCGCCGCGCTGATGGCGTTGGCCGTCGCCGTTCCCGCCGCCACCGCCGGATCGTTCTTCGCCTCGAACGACAAGCCGTGTTTCATCGCCGGCGCCTCCGGCTATCAGATTTCCGACAGCGCCTCCGCCAACTTCACCGTCCGTATCGACAATGCGGCGGAGAAGCCGGACTTGCGCATGCAGCTGGTGGACGATTCCGCCGCAGCCGATTTCGTGCTGGTCGACGATGCCGACATCGTCAATGCCTGCGCGGGCGTCGTCGCGGTCCAGAGCATCCACCTCGATCCCGCAGCAGCCAAGGCCGACCTAACCGTGGCGCTGTCGCGCGCGCCCGCCCGCTACAAGATTTACGTACACTCGGCCAGTTTCACGCAACAGGACGCCGCCGCGCTGTTCGCGGTGATCTGGCAGACTGCCGGCAAGACCGCCGGTTCCGGACGCGAATTCGCCGCACGTAACTGACTGTTTTTGCTTGCCGCATGATT
>DAIMKK010000363.1:0-891 GCA_036721745.1 Pseudolabrys sp.
CACCAAGTGGCCCATAGGTTGAGCAGCACCGTGCGTCCGCGCCAATTCTGCAAGGAGAGCGGCTTGCCGACGGCATCCTGGAAGGCGAGGTCGGGCACCTTAAGCCCGCTCTGGGCGACTTTGACGGCGGCCACCTCGCCGCGCGCGAAGGGCGCGATTTTCTTGGCCAATTCGACCGCCGGCCGGCAAGTTACGTCCATTGCCGTATCGCCGCCCGCATTGCCTGTCAGGGTGGCAATCCCGTATACCCCGGCCAGCCCTGCGGCGAGGCCGGCAATTCCGCCGGCCAGGATCAACAAGAGCCGCTTTTTCAGTGCAGGGCGTTCGGTCACGATCGGCGAAACCTCGGTAGACGTGCCATGAGCAACAAAATGTGGGGCGGGCGGTTCGCGTCCGGACCCGGCGCCATCATGGAGGAGATCAACGCCTCCATCGATTTCGACAAGGCTCTCTACCGCCAGGACATCGCCGCGTCCAAGGCCCATGCCGACATGCTGGCCAAGCAAGGCATCATTGCGGCGGACGATGCGAAAAAGATCGCTCACGGTCTAGACACGATCCTGTCAGAGATCGCGGCCGGCAAGTTCTCGTTCAAGCGGGCGCTGGAAGACATCCACATGAACGTGGAGGGCCGGCTTGGCGAGTTGATCGGGGAGGCGGCCGGGCGGCTGCACACCGCGCGCTCGCGCAACGATCAGGTGGCGACCGATTTCCGGCTCTGGATGCGCGACACCATCGACGCGCTCGATGCGGCGTTCGCCGGCTTTCAGCGTGCGCTCGCCGACAAGGCGCTCGAACACGCCGGCACCGTGATGCCGGGTCTGACGCACATGCAGACCGCGCAGCCGGTGACCTTCGGTCATCATATGCTCGCTTACGTGGAAATGGCGG
>DAIMKK010000363.1:901-3518 GCA_036721745.1 Pseudolabrys sp.
TCGGCTTCGACCGGCCGGCGGCGAATTCGCTCGACGCCGTGTCCGATCGCGACTTCGTTCTGGAGACGCTGGCTGCAGCTTCGATCGCATCCGTGCATCTGTCGCGGCTCGCCGAGGAGATCGTGATCTGGACCTCGCCGCTCACCGGCCTAGTCAAATTGTCGGACAAGTTCACCACCGGCTCCTCGATGATGCCGCAGAAGCGCAATCCCGACGCCGCCGAACTGGTGCGCGCCAAGACCGGCCGCGTGATCGGCGCGCTCACCGCGCTGCTGATCGTGATGAAGGGCCTGCCGCTCGCTTATGCCAAGGACATGCAGGAGGACAAAGAGGGCGCCATGGACGCGCTTGCCGCGCTTGCGCTGTCCATCGCGGCGATGACCGGCATGGTGGCCGATCTGGAACCTGACACCGCGCGCATGAAGAAGGCGGCGGGCGAAGGCTATGCCACCGCCACCGATCTCGCCGACTGGCTGGTGCGGGCGCTAAAGATTCCGTTCCGTGACGCCCACCATCTGACCGGCCGCATCGTCGCCAAGGCGGCGGAGACGGGCGTGGCCCTGCATCGGCTGCCGCTCGCCGCCATGCGCGAGATTGAGCCCAAGATCACCGACGATGTATTCAGCGTGCTCTCGGTCGACCGCTCGGTGAAGAGCCGGGCGAGTTTCGGCGGGACGGCGCCCAGAAACGTGCGTGCGCAGGCGAAGAAATGGCTGCGTAAGCTGGAAAAGGAGAAATCCTGACTTTATCCAGCCAGGTTTGGCCTTGTTTGCCTAGTTTGCTATGGTGCAGTTTATCCAAGGAGCGCGTTTCTTGAGCCGTTTTTTCGACCGCCCGTTATTTCGTCTGGCCCTGATCGGCCTAGCTGCCGCCTCGCTCGGGCTGACCGCTTGCGGCCGCAAGGGTTCGCTCGATCCGCCGCCCGGCGCCTCGCTCGCCGGCGAGCAGAGCAACGCGCCAAATCCGATGAGCAATCCTATGGTTGCGCCGATCGGCGGGCAGTCCAAGTCCGACAATCCGGGCGTTGGACCCGACGGCCACGTGCAGGCACCCAAAGGTGAGAAAAAACAAATCCCTCTCGACGTTTTGCTCAACTGAGACCGCGCGTGATCCCGAAAAGTGGGCATCGGTTTTCGGATAAGATCACGCGCCATCGGAATCTTAAGCCATGCACCACTTCGCTTATCGCGACGGCGTGCTGCACGCCGAGGCGGTGAACCTCGATACGCTTGCCGCGGCGGTCGGGACCCCGTTCTATTGCTATTCGACTGCGACGCTCACGCGGCACTACCAGGTGTTCGCCGGCGCCTTTGCCGACGTTAACGCGCTGGTCTGCTACGCCATGAAGGCGAATTCCAATCAGGCGGTGGTCGCCACGCTCGCCGCGCTCGGTGCCGGCGCCGATGTGGTGTCGGAAGGCGAGTTGATGCGCGCGCGGCTCGCCGGCGTGCCGGCCGACAAGATCATGTTCTCGGGGCTGGGCAAGACCGCGCGCGAGCTTAGCCTCGCGGTCGACGAAGGTATTCTCTGCATCAACGTGGAATCGGAACCGGAGCTCGACCTGCTGTCGTCGATCGCTTCGGCCAAGGGCCGCACGGTCAATATTTCGGTGCGCGTCAATCCCGACATCGATCCCAAGACGCATCACAAGATCGCCACCGGCAAGGCCGAGAACAAATTCGGCATTCCGATCAGCCGCGCGCGCGCGGTCTATGCGCAAGCGGCGAAGTTGCCGGGCATCAAGGTCGCCGGCGTCGACATGCATATCGGCAGCCAGATCACCGATCTCGATCCGTTCGACGATGCGTTCACGCTGCTGGCCGAGTTCGTGCGCACGCTGCGCGGCGACGGCCACACGATCTCCCATGTCGATCTCGGCGGCGGCCTGGGGATTCCCTATCTCGACGACAACGAGCCGCCGCCGCATCCGGACGACTACGCCAAGATGGTCAATCGCGCCACGCGCGATCTCGATTGCCGGCTGATCTTCGAGCCCGGCCGGCTGATCGTCGGCAATGCCGGCATCCTGGTGACGCGCGTGATGTTCGTGAAACATGGCGAGGCGAAGAATTTCGTGGTGGTCGACGCCGCCATGAACGACCTCATCCGTCCGACGCTCTATGACGCGCATCACGAGATCTGGCCGGTCGCCGAGCAGGGCGTGTCCGCGCGACGTATCCGCGCCGACGTTGTGGGGCCGGTCTGCGAGAGCGGCGATTTTCTCGCCCTCAACCGCGAACTGGCGGAACCGGCGCCCGGCGCCTTGCTGGCCGTGATGTCGGCGGGCGCCTACGGGGCGGTGCAGGCGGGGACGTACAATACCCGGCCGCTGGTGCCGGAAGTGCTGGTTAACGGCGCGCAATGGGCCGTGGTTCGCCCCCGCCTTGAAGTTGACCAATTGATTGCGCTCGATCGCATGCCGGAGTGGCTCTAGGCTAATGGACCTCGCGCATGGTCTGGGAATTGCCTGCGTGATAGTCTGTTCAGCGACAGATTCTCCTTAGCCCTACGCGACGGAGCGGCTTTTGGACGGTTTGGACGAGCAGCCAAAGCAGCAGGAACATCCGACCAGGGCCCTGCTGGCGCGGGCGCTCAAGCGCGCACGTGGCAGCCTGTT
>DAIMKK010000364.1:0-2639 GCA_036721745.1 Pseudolabrys sp.
GCGGCGAGGTGGTACGCCCGGTGAGCGCGGCGCGCAGCGGTTGCGCCACGGCGCCAAGCTTGAGGCCGGACCGTTCGGCGTAACCACGCACCACCGTCTCGATCGCCTCCGGAGTCCATTCGACGACCGCAGTAAGCTCAGGTAGCAGCGCGGCCGTCACGGACTTGGCTTCGGGGGTGAGCAAGGCCTTCGCCTGGTCGTTCAAATCGAGCGGGCGGCTCGCCCAGAGATAACGTGTCGCATCAAATAGTTCGACTAAAGTCTTGGCGCGCTCCTTGAGGGCCGGCATCGCCATGAGCAGCTTACTGCGCAATGCCGGTGTCATCTTGCTGGCAAGTTCCTGCCCGCCGGCAATATGCGGCAGCAATCCTTCCAGCGCGGCGATCACGTCGGCATCGGCGCTGGCCCGGATATAGTGACCGTTGAGGCTTTCCAGCTTGGCGAAATCGAACCGCGCCGCCGAACGGCCGATGCCTGACAGGTCGAAAGCGGCGATCATTTCCTCGGTGGTGAAGATCTCCTGGTCGCCATGCGCCCAGCCGAGGCGGACTAGGTAGTTGCGCATCGCCTGCGGCAAATAGCCCATTGCCCGGTAGGCATCGACGCCAAGCGCCCCATGGCGCTTGGAAAGTTTGGAGCCATCCGGCCCGTGGATCAGGGGGATGTGCGCCATGATCGGCACATTCCACCCGAGCGCCTCGTAAATATGCTTCTGCCGGGCCCCGTTGGTCAGGTGGTCGTCGCCGCGGATGATGTGGGTGACGTTCATGTCGTGATCGTCCACCACCACCGCCAGCATGTAGGTCGGGTTGCCGTCGGAGCGCAGCAGCACCACGTCGTCGAGATCGGAATTCTGCCAGACCACGCGGCCCTGCACTTGATCCTCGATCACGGTTTCGCCGGTGAGCGGGGCCCGCAGCCGGATCACCGGCTTGACGCCCGGCGGCGCCTCGGACGAGTCGCGATCACGCCAGCGTCCGTCATAAAGCTTGGAGCGGCCCTCGCGGCGGGCCGCCTCGCGCATCGCGGTGAGTTCTTCCGGGCTGGCATAGCAGCGGTAGGCCTTGCCGGCGGCCAGCAACTGCTCGGCGATTTGGCGATGGCGCGCCGCGCGCGAAAACTGGAACACGATCTCGCCGTCCCAGGTGAGACCCAGCCATGTGAGCCCGTCGATGATGGCGGCAATGGCCGCGGCGGTCGAGCGCTCGCGGTCGGTGTCTTCGATCCGCAGCAGCATCTTACCGCCATGCCGGCGCGCATAGAGCCAGTTAAACAGCGCGGTGCGGCCGCCGCCGATATGCAAAAAGCCGGTGGGGGACGGCGCAAAACGGGTGATGACGGGCTCGCTCATCGCGGCCCCTGTACCATAATTGCAGTGGAAGTTGTCAGTGCAATTGACATTGAGCCGAATGGCACGTCATGGGATTAGCCGCCTTGAATGGCGGGGTGGTATAGGCCGCCGGCGGGTAGGCGGCCGCATCATAGAGTCGGACCTGAATTCGAGGAAGCATGGCTACGGACGATAAGGCAAGCGGCAATTCGGCACCGACCGAGGTGGGGCGCGACTTTATCCGCGACATCGTGCAGGCCGATCTCGACGCCGGGCGCGTCAAGGAAGTGGTCACCCGCTTTCCGCCCGAGCCGAACGGCTATCTGCATATCGGCCACGCCAAGTCGATCTGCCTGAATTTCGGCATCGCGCAGGAATTTGGCGGGCGTTGTCATTTGCGCTTCGACGACACCAATCCGACCAAGGAAGAGCAGGAATATATCGATGCCATCGAGCGCGACGTGCGCTGGCTCGGCTTCGACTGGGGCAAGCATCTCTACCACGCCTCCGACTATTTCGAGCGGCTCTACGGCTGGGCCGAGGATCTGATCCGCGCCGGCAAGGCTTACGTGGACGACCAGAGCCAGGACGAGATTCGTCACAATCGCGGCACGTTGACCGAGCCGGGCAAGAACAGCCCGTTTCGTGACCGCCCGTTGGACGAGAACCTCGATTTATTCCGCCGCATGCGCGCCGGGGAATTTCCCAACGGCGCGCGCGTGCTGCGCGCCAAGATCGATATGGCTTCGGGCAATATCAATCTGCGCGACCCGGTGATCTACCGCATTCTCAACGCGCCGCATCCGCGCACCGGCACCACATGGAAAATCTATCCGAGCTACGATTTCGCGCATGGCCAGTCCGACGCGATCGAAGGCATCACCCATTCGGTCTGCACGCTCGAATTCGAAGATCACCGGCTGCTCTACGACTGGTGCCTGGACAATTTGCCGGTTCCGTCGCGGCCGCATCAGTACGAATTCGCGCGCCTGAACCTGACTTACACGGTGTTGTCCAAACGCGTGCTCACCGAGCTGGTGCGCGGCGGGCAGGTGACCGGTTGGGACGATCCGCGCATGCCGACGATCGCCGGCCTGCGCCGGCGCGGCGTGCCGCCGGAAGCGATCCGCGATTTCATCAAACGCATCGGCGTCGCCAAGGCCAACAGCCTGGTCGACGTCGGCATGTTCGAATTCTCGGTGCGCGAGGTGCTCAACAAGAGCGCGCTGCGGCGCATGGCGGTGCTCAAGCCGCTCAAGGTTGTGATCGAGAATTATCCGGAAGGGCAGGTCGAGGAACTCGACGCGGT
>DAIMKK010000364.1:2649-3489 GCA_036721745.1 Pseudolabrys sp.
CGGCTACGCTACGCCTATTTCATCACCTGCCGCGAAGTGGTGAAAAACGACAAAGGCGAGGTGACGGAGCTGCGCTGCACCTACGACCCGGCCACTAAAGGCGGCAATTCGCCGGACGGCCGCAAGGTGAAAGCGACCATCCATTGGGTATCGGCCGCGCACGCGCTGCCCGCCGAGGTACGGCTGTACAATCCGCTGTTCTTGAAGCCCGATCCGAGCGGCGGCGAAAATTTCACCGCCGATCTCAATCCAAATTCGCTCGATGTCCTCAGCAGCGCCCGCCTCGAACCGGCGCTGGCCGCCGCCAAGCCGGAACTGCCGGTGCAGTTCGAACGCCAGGGCTATTTTTGCCTCGATCCGGCGTCGAAACCCGAGCGGCTGGTCTTTGGCCGCACCATCGGGCTGCGCGACACCTGGGCGAAAGACCAGGCCAAGGAAAAGGCGGCCGGCTAATCCGTCTTCCTGCGAGGCACGCGTCGCTCGCACCTCAGGATGACGGTGTGAGCGTTCACATCCGTTCCCCTAGCCACAACCTGCGGCTGATATAGCGTAGACCCCCGGTTGTAGTTGCGTGAGCGTCGGGGGCGCTGCGCCATGGCCGGAAACGAGCAACGCCGGACGCGTGCCAAAGCCTGGACGGCCGAGATCGACGCCGCGCGCAAGCGCGTCGGCTTCGCGCTGCCCGAGGGGCTCACGAGCGCCGCCAACCGGTTTCGCCGGCTGGTCTCGCAATGGGTGCTCGACGAAGTCGCGCCGGGGCGGCTGCTGCCCTGGCTCCCCGTCGCTTTCGGCTTCGGCATCGTCCTCTATTTCACCGCCGACCGCGAACCTGCCTGGTGG
>DAIMKK010000365.1:0-717 GCA_036721745.1 Pseudolabrys sp.
TGGCAATCGTCGGCTGGGCCAATGGCTGGGAGCGGCATGGGCAGGACATCAACGAGTTTCCGCACTTCAAGCGCTGGCTCGAGACCATGAAGGCGCGTCCCGCGGTCAAGCGCGGCATGACGCTCGGCCTCGAGTTGCGCCAGGGCATCGACATGAAGGATCCGAAGGTGCAGGCGGTGCTGTTCGGGCAGCGCGCGCGCAGCGCTTAAGCAGACACGCGGCGCGGCATTCCGCCTGGGTGGTTAGTCAGCGCTTACCCAGCGCGGTTAGCGCTTCCTCAATTGGCCGGCCGGCCGGTCGATTTAGCCCGATAATACGAGACTTTTTTGCATTCGCGTGCGGCGACGCGCGCCGCGCATTCATGTTCGATTCATCGCATCGCTTAAACTGTCATTCAAATTTTCTCTCTTAGATCGCGCTGTCGGACGGACAAGTTTCCGGGCCGACACAGGGACGACGTGACCGGCCGTCGGGGGGCGGCCGGTTGCGATCATGGGGAGGCTAGAATGGCCAACGAAACTACGGCGGCTTATGCCGTCGAACCTAAGGACGCGCAGAGCTGCTTTGCGCTCGGCATGAACTATTCGGCCGGGGCGGGTGTCGCGGTCGATCTGATCGAGGCGCACAAGTGGTTCAACATCGCGGCCATGCGCGGGCACGCCGACGCGGCGCGGCTGCGCCGCGAAATCGCCGAGCAGATGGCCGACGCCGAGATTG
>DAIMKK010000365.1:727-3487 GCA_036721745.1 Pseudolabrys sp.
CTGCGCGCAACGCGCGGCGCGCGATTGGCTCAAGAGCCATCCGCAGGCGCCGGTGTGCGCGCCCGCCATCCGCGCGGCGGCTTGATCTAGCCAGCAGCGACGAAGCGCGCGAGCTCCGCGCGTAGCGTCGCGATCGCGCCCGGCCAGTCGCCGAGCGTGTTCTGACGGAACAGCCGCGCCTGCGGGTACCAGGGGCTGGACTCACCGTTGAGAGTCCAGCGCCAATCGGGCGCGAAGGGCAGCATCACCCAGACCGGCCGGCCCAGGCTGCCGGCAAGATGCACCACCGAGGTATCGACCGAAATCGTGAGATCGGCGAGCGCGGCCACCGCCGCGCTGTCTGCCATGTCGGCGAGTTCGCTGCCGAGATGGCTGACATTCGCATGGCGCGCCAATAGCTCGGCATCGCTGCCGCGCAGTTCGCGCTGGATGCTCAGGAAGGAAATTCCTTCAATCGAGAACAGCGGTTCGAGCAGCTTGAGATCGATCGACCGGTTGCGGTCATTGGCGTGGCTGACATTGCCGGCCCAGGCGAAGGCGACGCGCTTGCCGGGCAGGGCATCGATGCGCGGCCGCCATTTCGCAAGGTGGATTTCGTCGGCGTGCAGATAGGGAATGCCGGCGGGAATGTTTCCCGGCTCGGTCTTGAGCGCCAGCGGCAGGCTGCCGAGCGGACAATGCACGTCGTAGGCCGGAAGCCGATCGCCGCGCGCATGGCAGGAGGCGACGCCGTCGTCGCCCGCCAGCAAATTCTTCAATTCGGGCTGCACTTCGAGCACGACCGTCGCGCCGGCGCGCGCCAGCAGCGGCGCATAGCGCGCGAACTGAATGGTGTCGCCGAGGCCCTGTTCGGCGTGCAACAGGATTGTTTTGCGGGCGAGCGGGTATTCGCCGAGCCAGAGCGGCTTGCCGTAGCCGCGGCGCGTGTCGGTCATACCGCTGCGCTTCCAGCGCCATTCGTATTGCGCGAAGCCGCGGGAGAGGTCGCCGAGCGTGAGCAGGCTGAGCGCCCGATTGAAATTGGCGTCGGCATAATCCTTTTGCAGGGCGATGGCTTTGTCGAAACTTGCGATCGCGTCGGTGTGCCGGTTGAGCGCTTGCAGCATGCGGCCGCGGTTGTTCCAGGTCTGTACGTGGTTGGGGGTGGCGGCGAGCGCGCGCTCGAAGGCGGCAAGCGCCTCTTGGGTACGGCCGAGCGCGGCCAAGGCGTTGCCGCGATTGTACAGCGCCGCCGGATGACCGGGCATCAGCGCCAAGGCGGCGTCGAAATCGGCGAGCGCCTGTTCGTTGCGCCCGAGGTTTGCGAGCGCGGTGCCGCGATTGAGTATGGCGTCGCCATGGCGCGCATTGCGCGCCAGCACCTGATCGAAGCAGGCGAGAGCATCCTGCGGGCGCCCAAGCGCAAGCAGCGCGTTGCCGCGGTTATGCAGGGCGTTCAGATCATCAGGCCGCAGCGCCAGCGCGCGGTCGAGGCAGTCGAGCGCCTCGGCGTCGCGCTTGAGGGCGTGCAGCACGTTGGCGAAGTTCATCAAGACGTCGGGCACTTTGGGATTGATCTTGAGGGCGGCCGACATCAGCCGGAAGGCTTCGTGCATCTCGCCGCCTTGCGCTTTCGCGAGCCCAAGCAGATGCAGCGCGTCGAAATGGTCCGGCGCCGCCTTCAGCACGCGCGCGTAAAGCTTCTCGGCCTCGCGCAGCCGCCCTTGCTGGTGCAGGGCGACGGCGTCCTGCATCGTTTGCTGTAAGTTGAACGGGGATTTCGGCGCCATGGCGCGCGATAGGACCCCGGTTCACGTGAGCGCGCAAGCCGCGACATCGGGTGCCGCCCGCCGCGTAGAATGCAAGGACGCTTGGCAGCGCTTGTCTAATCTAATAGCGGACAAAATATTGCGGTGCCGCGAATGTTCGCTTTGTGCCATAAGCGAAATTACGCCGTGTCAGTGTAAACGCGCGTTGAGCTCGGAACCATTTTAAAAACCAAGAGTTAGTAAGGGCTCCCTCCACATATCGAACCAAAGGTATTCTCAAATGAAAATTCGCACACTTGCGCTCGCCACCGCCCTAGCCATCACGGCGACCGGCTATGCTTTCGCTCAAAACAGCAGCAATCCGACTGAACCGGCCGGCTCGAAGGCTACCGACACTTCGTCCAGCGGCACTATGGCGAAAGACAAGGTGGCGAAGGACAAGATGAAGTCGGGGACTACTGGCTCCGGCATGGCCGCCGACGAGGCGAGCGGCAAGACGAATGGGCCCAAGTCGAACCGCAGCATCAGCCCGGCTTCGCCGAACGCTGGCGCAAAGCAGGAAAAATAAGCAACCAGATCCGGTTGCCAGTTTGCGGAAGTTTAATTCATGCCCGGCCCAGCGCCGGGCATGATACTTTTGACGACCCCCATTTTGTCGAGTGTCCACCCCCATTTTGTCGAGTGTCCAAAGACATACTCTGCCTAAATCAAACTGAGCTCCCATCTAATATTTCTGCCACTAGCCAACTATTAGATTGAGTGAAAATCACTTTTATTCGGCAATATTCAGCGGCGCTGTGTTTGCAAGATCAACCTCTGAATTGCAGCGCATTCGTTTACCGGCGCGCTGGCAGGGCGTTCCGACATCATCGACCGAACCGCTTGCGATTATTGGCTCCGAAATATCCGCTTTGGTTCGATGCCGTTGAAAAAGGGCTCGCACTCATCGGCAAACAGTGATTCCGTCAGGCTGTGATTCTTGATGGCGGAGATTTGCCATGATGGGTCGGCA
>DAIMKK010000366.1:0-3484 GCA_036721745.1 Pseudolabrys sp.
CGCCTAACGTCCGCGCACCATGATAGCGCTGCTCGGGTTCGTACTGGCCGTGTTGGCGGCGCCATTCAAGTCGAAGAGCCGACTTGAGGTGGAGAATGCGGTTCTCCGACATCAATTGATCATTATGCGTACCGAAAAACTTCATCCGCCGATGAATTCGGTGCCCCCGCTCGTTGCCGTGTGGCTTGACGCTATTTCTGCAGATTGGGGAATACGGTCATTCGCAAGACCTAGGAAGAGACGGCGAGAAACGGATTGTCAGAATCTCCGCTTGTTTTGACCGGGGTTTGCCCACTCGTCTGGCATGTTTGTCAGAACCACCTTGAGCAATATCAAGGGTTTGTATCAGGTTCAAATCCTGCCACTCCGACCATTAAATCAGACATTTACGCCCTATTGCCACGCCCCGACCATGGCCCCGGGCAGGCCTCCCTTGCGGCCCAACTGATTCCTGTATGGTGCCCTTGGCGAGGCCCGCGGCGCCGCGTAACGTCGCGGTCAGAAAAAACGATGCCGGGTCTTGCCCGGCCGGTTGGGGAGGGTTCGCCTATGCAATTGAACGTCCGGTTTCTGTCCCGTCTGCTGTTTGGCTTCCTCTGTCTGTCGCTGATCGCTTCCGCCGACGCGCGGGCGGCCGGCTATCCCGACCGCACCGTGCGCATTATCGTCGGCTATCCGGCCGGCGGTTCGACCGACATCGTCGCACGCATTATCGGAAATTGGTTGAGCCAGAAGCTTGGGCAGCAGTTCATCGTCGAGAACAAACCGGGCGCCGGCAACAATATCGGCACCGAACTGGTCGCCAAGGCCACGCCCGACGGCTACACGCTCTATTTGGTGAATCCGGCCAACACCATCAATGCCACACTCTACAAGCATCTCAATTACGTGTTCCTGCGCGATATCGATCCCATCGCCAATGTCATTCAGGTGCCGAACGTGATGGAGGTCAATCCGTCGGTGCCGGCCAAAACGGTCGCCGAATTCATCGCCTATGCCAAAGCCAACCCCGACAAGATCAATGTGGCGTCCTCGGGCAACGGCACCTCGATCCATCTGTCCGGCGAATTGTTCAAAATGATGACCGGCGTGAAGATGACGCACGTCCCCTATAAAGGCTCGGCGCCGATGCTCACCGATCTGCTCGGCGGCCAGGTGCAGGTCACGTTCGATAATTTGCCGTCATCGATCGCGCACATCAAAGCCGGTAAATTGCGCGCGCTGGCGGTGACCACGGCGAAGCGTTCGCCGGAATTACCGGACGTGCCGACCGTCGCCGAAACCGTTCCCGGCTACGAGGCCGTCGCATTTTTCGGTTTCGGCGCAACGCATGGGACGCCGAAGGAGATCGTCGATCTGCTGAATAAGGAGATCAACGACGCGCTCAAGGACCCCACGGTGCAAGCCAGGCTCAAGGACCTCGGCGGTATCCCGGTTCCAGGCTCGCCGGCGGATTTCAGCAAGTTTCTCGCCAACGAAACCGCCAAATGGGAAAAGGTTGTCCACGCCGCCAATCTTTCAATTGAATGACACTCAATTGTTCGGGACGTTCTCCGTATGACAACCCGTAAACGTCCCGAGGATCTGCGCAGTCACCGCTGGCTTGGCGTCGACGACATGCGCTCGTTCGGCCACCGCTCGCGGCTGCGCGGGATCGGCTACGACGCCGAGGACTGGAAGGGCAAGCCGGTCATCGGCATCATCAATACCTGGAGCGAGATCAATCCGTGCCACGCGCATTTGCGCGCGCGTGCCGACAACGTCAAGCGCGGCGTGCTGCAGGCTGGCGGCTTCCCGATCGAATTGCCGGCGATCTCGCTGGCCGAGACCTTCGTCAAGCCGACGACGATGATGTACCGCAACTTCCTCGCCATGGAGACCGAGGAATTGCTGCGCAGCCATCCAATCGACGGCGCGGTGCTGATGGGCGGCTGCGACAAGACCACGCCCGGCCTGATCATGGGCGCGATTAGCATGGGCGTTCCGGCGATCTATATCCCGGCCGGCCCGATGCTGCGCGGCAACTGGAAGGGCGAATTTCTTGGTTCCGGTTCCGACGTCTGGAAATACTGGACCGAGAAGCGCGCCGGCAACATCACCGAGGACGAATGGAACGAGATCGAAGGCGGCATCGCCCGCTCGTTCGGCACCTGCATGGTGATGGGCACGGCAGCCACGATGATGGCGATCGCCGAGGCGCTCGGCATGTCGCTGCCGGGTGCATCCTCTATCCCTGCTGCCGACGCCAACCATCCACGCATGTGCGGAGTGGCCGGCCGCCGCATCGTCGACATGGTGTGGGAAGACCTCACGCCCGATAAGATTCTGACGCCGGCGGCGTTCGACAACGCCATCAAAATTCACATGGCGATGGGCGGCTCGACCAACGCCATCATTCACGTGGTGGCGATGGCGCGGCGCGCCGGCATTCCCGTCGACATGGAAAAATTCGACCAGCTTTCGCGGCAGGTTCCGGTACTGGCCAATGTGCGGCCATCGGGCAAGTACCTGATGGAGGATTTCTATTACGCCGGGGGCCTGCGCGCGCTGATGCAGAACTTGCGCGACAAGCTCGACCTCTCATGTCTCACTGTCACCGGCAAGAGCGTGGGCGAAAACATCGAGGGCGCCAAGGTCCACATCCCTGACGTGATCCATTCGCTAAACGACCCGATCTACGCCGAGGGCGCGACCGCGGTGCTCAAGGGGAATCTCGCGCCCAATGGCTGCGTCATCAAGCCGGCCGCCACCGACAAGCGCTTCCTCAAGCATCGCGGCAAAGCGATCGCCTTCGAGGACTATAACCACATGATGCGCGAGATCGAGCGCGACGATCTCGACGTGACGCCCGACCACATTTTGGTGCTGAAGAATGCCGGCCCCAAAGGCGGGCCGGGCATGCCGGAATGGGGCATGCTGCCGATACCTAAACGTCTATTAGGGCAGGGCGTGCGCGACATGATCCGAATTTCGGATGCGCGCATGAGCGGCACAAGTTACGGAGCCTGCATCCTGCACGTCGCGCCGGAAAGTTTCGTCGGCGGTCCGCTCGCCTTCGTGCAGACCGGCGACGAGATCGAAATCGACGTCGAGCAGCGCCGTATCCATCTGCATGTGAGCGACGAGGAACTCGCGCGCCGCCGCGCCACCTGGAAACCGCCGGCGCCGCGTTATCCGCGCGGCTATGGCGCTCTGTATTCGGCCCATATCAGCCAAGCCGATGAGGGATGCGATTTCGATTTTCTTGAGCGGCGCGGCACGATTCCGGAGCCAGAAATTCATTGAAGCGGTATTTTGATAATACCTAAACGTCTTGTTTACCAGGCCAGCCAATAGCCTGCCCGTTTTAGCGCCAATTTGACCTGTCTCATGTCCACTGTCCCTCCTAAATAGTTGGGATAGCGTCATGCGTACATCATTCACGACATTAGCGATGGCTCTCTTTCTTGCCGGCGCGCTGCCAGCAGGCAACGCCGCGGCGGCG
>DAIMKK010000367.1:0-3452 GCA_036721745.1 Pseudolabrys sp.
TCTCCGCAACAACGCTGGCACCGCTATCGGAACTGGACGGTGAGCCAGGATCGTCGGCCTTGAGAGCGTTGGTTGCTGCCGGAGTACACTCAATCCCGTTCAAGGGCTGTTCGCCCGAACGAGATCGTCGCGCGCCTTCTCGAGGTGCTCGCTGATCAGCGCATAGGCCCCTTGCGCATCGCGCGCATTGAGGGCGTTGAAGATGCCGCGATGCTGCCGGTTATATTCGGCGATCACCTCGGGCGTCAGGATCTTCTCCTTCATCGCATCCCATTGGGCGTGGAGCCGCACGTGATTGATCTGCCGGTAGACATTGATGAGGAGCGGGTTGGCCGAGGCATGCGCGATCAGGAGATGGAACTCGCCGTCCCATTTGGAGAAGGCGTCTTTGTCGCTGACCGCGCCCTCGGCATTGGCGAGCACCACCTCCATGTCGTCGAGGTTCCGCCGCGTCGCATGCAGCACGGCAAGCCGCGTGGTGAAGGGCTCGACCGCCAGGCGCGCCTCGATGAGCTGCAGCGGGCTTAACTGATCGGCGAGGTCGACGTTGCGGCGGTTGGCGGCAGCCGTGGCTCCGACAAAGGTGCCGCTGCCGAGACGCCGCGACACCAGCCCCGCTTTTTCGAGCTGGTCGAGCGCGCGGCGCACCGTGCTCCGCGCCGCTTGAAACGTCGCGGCCAATTGCCGCTCGGGCGGCAGCCGGTCGCCTTCGCTGTAGGCGCCGGTCTCGATGGCGCGCTGCAGATAGGCGGAGATGGCGCCGACGCCACGGCTTGGTCTGGCAAAACGTACCAAGACGGCTTCCGCTTCTCTGTTCGGGTGATCGGTCAATTTGTGCCTCCTTCTGAACTTGGGCCCACATTGGTGCCCGCATGCAGAAATTGGTTTACAAGAGGTCCGCGGCCGTGCGGTAATGGGCCGGCGTAAGGTTAGCGCACCAATGTGGCCTATTCCTTCGATCCGGTCCACTAACAAGGACCAAAGCCGGACCAATGCCTTCGGCCAAGGTCGTCCCGCATGACCATCCCTCAAGCCACAAAATACGCCATTATCGGCGCCGGCATCCATGGGCTCAGCACGGCGTACCACCTAGCCCAAATGCTCAAGGCGACGGGCCGGGGCTCGGGCAAGGACATCCTCATCGCTCGCTGCCTGCCGGCATCGACCAGCGCTCGCCGGCACGCCACCCCGACTGGCTCGGCCCTGACGATCTTGCGCTCAAGATCGAGGAGGTGCGCGAGGCGACCAACTGGGAAATTCCCATCCAGCTCAAGCTCGGCGCCGCGCGCGTCTATGACGACGTGCGCATGGCGGTGAAGTGCGGGCCTGACTCCATCTATATCGATGCCATGGAAGGCGGCACCGGTGCCGGCCCCCATGTCGCTACCGAAGATACCGGCGTGCCCGGTATTGCCGCCATCCGCCAGGCCCGCCGCGCCATCGACGAGCTCGGCAAGCGCGGCGAGATCTCACTCGTCTATGCCGGCGGCATCAGGAATGGCGGCGATATCGCCAAGGCGATGGCGCTCGGGGCCGACGCGGTAGCCATCGGCCACTCGGTGCTGATGGCGCTCAACTGCAACAAGGAGATTCCGGAATCCGACTTCGAGAACGAGATCGGTGTGCCGGCGGGTTATTGCTATCATTGCCACACCGGCCGTTGCCCCGTCGGCATCACCACACAGGACCCGGAACTCCGGAAGCGGCTCGATCCCGACGAGGCCGCCGAGCGCGTCTACAACTTCCTGCACACGCTGACCCTTGAGGCGCAGATGCTGGCGCGCGCCTGCGGCAAGACAAGCGTCCATAGTCTCGAGCCTGAGGACTTGGCGGCGCTCACCATGGAGGCGTCAGCCATGGCCCAGGTGCCACTCGCCGGCACCGACTTTACCGTCGGTGTCGACAACTATCACAAGATCGGATGAGCGGAGCACGCGGGATGGGCGACAAGATCGGCAAGAGCGGTAAGGGCGGCAAGAGGTCGAAAGCGACGAACGACGTCGACAAATATCTGAAGGACGCCGCCGGCCTCGACAGCGCGCGGGAGCAGCAGATCGGCCAGCACATCGGCTATCGCTACGACGTCAATCTCCTGCCCGACTACGACAAGCTCACCCCCTACCTCAAGGCCTATATCGAGTTCATGGGCTGGGACGACCTCAACTGGCTCGAGGACGTGCATATGGGTTACGAGGCGGGGAAGCCCGCCATCTTCGACCGCAATATCAACGGGTGGGTGCGCATCCCGAAGGAGATGAAGCTGCCCGACAATCAGCAGGATCGCGACATGCTGGCGCGCGAGCTCCTGGTGCGCTTCCAGACCTCGCCCAAGCATCCGCTAAATCAGCTGAACGCGGCCTATCGGAAGTTCTAGAAGGACACCGTTTTTCGGCCATCGGGTCCCGGATCGGCCCTGGCCGAAGCCCAATCGGGCTCGAAGGCAAGCACATGCACCGTCTCGGGCAGAGCGGGATTGAACAGGCGGTTATGCCAGATCGCGGCCTCTCGGGCCGCGTCCCCTGGCTTCAGCTCGGCAATCGCGCAAGGCAAGCGGTGGGCCTGGCTGAATTGCTCGAATTCCAGCACGCAGCGCCCTCCGGCGATCAGCGCGGCCGCAACCGCCGATCCTTGCGGCAGCACGGCGAGCAGACGGTCGCTGAAACTCGCGGGACTCTGAAAATACTCAGCCTGCAAATAGCTAAGCGCGCGCTCATAGAGGTCGCGCGGATCGGCCGTGCGCATTACCTGGAAGCGGAAGTAGGAGGTCGCCTCCTCAGGCTCCACCGGCAGAAGCAGCACGGTCAGCCCCGCCGCCAATTTGAGACCCCGCGCATCGAGCACGCGCGGGCGCATGCCGTATGGCGATCTGCCGGATGCGGCACTGCCAGGCGAGAAAGTGGTGGCGAAGGGATTGCGCGGAAGATTTTTTCACGACGGCTCGCTGTTTAACCACGCCACTCTACGTCGAATTCCATCGCGGAGGGATTCTCGGCTGCAACCGATGGTCCACTGATATGACCCGCTTCGTCATTCCCTGGCGGTGGCCTTGGGACACGCCGCCGGAGCCGCCCGCGCCCGACGCCTTCGCCGGCAAATTGATCGTCCTCGCCTCGGAGGGGCGCCCCATCCCGCAGGCCGCGGTGGAGCTCGCCAGGCGCTTGGCCGAGAGGAGTGGCGCCGAGGTGCATGTGCTTTCCATCGCCCGCATCTGGGGCACGAGCTTCGGCCTGCCCCACCCGGGGCTGCTACCGAATAAGCGAGAAATGCAGGAGCGGCACGACAGCGTGGCGGGCGTCGTCACCTGGCTGAAGCGTCGCCACATTGAGGCGAGCGGCCAGGTCTCTGGTACGCGCAACGCCGCCAAGCGGATTCTGGCCGAGGCCCGCCGCCAGGGTGCCGATGCGATCGTCATGGCGGCGGATCCGCCGCTGCATTGGTTTGTCTCCAACATG